>CANPXI010000124.1 GCA_947585885.1 uncultured Bacilli bacterium | reverse complement strand
AATGATAAATATAATCCTAAAATGGAAACATATTTTTATCCTAAAAGAGGGTTACCCGCACCAATTTATATTTCTTCATTTGATATTACTGACTTAACAAAAAAATGGTATTCTGGAAAAGATAATTATGGAGTAATGTTAAAATGGATTAATGAAACAATAGATGATAAATTTAATGAATATGAATGCTATTCCAAATATAATGATTACCTATTTCCAGAAGAAGCCTATAGACCATATTTAACTGTAACATATATAGATCAAAACGGATTAATTGATTATTTGAGTTATACTGATATACCATTTACTACTGGTACATCATATATAAATATTAAAAATGGTAATTTAAATAATAATTTTTATTTAAATCAAACAATAAGTGGGAAATTTCCAGTAACTTTACAAGCGGTATATAACACGCAAAATGTAATTATGGATGGAATAAATAGTATAGCAAAAGGTTGGAAATTAAATTTAGAAGAAGAAATGGCAGTAGAATCAATCAAAATTTCAGATGAAGAAAGTATGGATTATTTAAGACTAATATCTTCAACTGGTACAAAAATATATTTTTATTCTATAGAAAAAAATAAATATAATGATGAAGAGGGAATGAATTTAACTGTTACATTTGAGAATAATGAATATCATTTAGAAAATAATGAAGGAAACAAAAAAATTTATACTCACATAAATAATAAATATTTATTAACAAAAATAATTGACGCTAATAATAATGAAATTAATATAACATATGATAATGGTAAAATAAAAACTATAACAGATGCAAACAATGAAGCAATAAGTTTAAGCTATAATAGTGATAACATAATTATTACAAGTAATTATGAAACTTCTACAATATCAGTTAACAATTCAAAATTACAAAGTATAACTACTAAAGAAGGATTAGTATCATTTTCATATAATTCAAACAATTTAATAAATAAAATAACTGATACAAATAATTTATCATATGATTTTGAATATTATGATGCTTCTCCTTATAAAATTAAAAAGATTATAGAAAAAAGTATTACTAACACAGAAGGAAAAACATTATCTTTTGAATACAATAAAACCAATACTACAATAGCCGATAATAAAGGCAAAAAGGCAGTTTATACATTCAATAATTTAGGTTCAGCAATTAATAAAACTTTATATACTAAAAATAATAATAGTATAAAAGATGCATATGTAGAAACAGTAAATTATTATAATAAATTTATAACAGAGGAAAATAACAAATTAAAATATAAACCAATACAAACTACACCATATTCAAAATATGTAAACAATTTATTAATAAATGGAGATTTTGAAAGAGAATTAAATGAATGTAATTTTAAATTAAGTGATTCTGCTTCAAAAAGTAGTATTTATCAAAAAAGTGGAAATTATTGTTTATTGTTAGCAAATAATAATGCTATAGAATTTAATATTGAAGAAGCTGAAGATTATACATTATCGTTTTACATGAGGGCAGATATTCCAATGAATGGAGCTGGACTTAATATAACATGTTTAGAAATTATTAATGGAGAAGAAATAGAAAAAGATAATTATCATGTTCAAGAAACTAATATAAGTTTTTTTGATTATCATAAATACACTTTTAGTGGTACATTTGAAAGTAATTCTACAATGCTTATAAAGTTCTCTTCAGAACCAGGAACATTCTTCTATATAGATGAAATGCAATTAGAAGAAGGTATTGTTTCAAATCCAAGAAATTTGGTAGAAAACTCAGATTTTAGAAATGGTTTAATAAATTGGAATATAACTAATACCGAACATACAAGTTATGAAATAGTAGATATTGAAAATAATCAAAAAGCATTAAAAATAAATAGTTATCCAGAAGAAGAAATTGTAGCAACTTATAATTTGAATTTATTTGGTAAAAAAGGAGAAAGATTTAGAGTATCATTTTGGTATAAAAACGAAGGAATAACACCTTTTGAACAAGTATACGAAATTCAAGGCAATAGTGTTCTTATGAATTTATTTCATGTTAATGGGGAAATGGGAACATGTGCTCCGTTTACTCCATTAGAACAATCTAGTGAAGAATGGCAATACTTTAATGCAACATTTGAAGCAAACACAGACTTTGAATCAGCAAGTTTAGTAATAATGTCACTACACGAAGCCAATTCATTATATATAACTAATATAATGGTAATAAAAGATCCTAGATCTATAACATTTGAATATGATAAAGAAGGTAATGTAATTAAAGCAAACGGTCTTGATAATAATAGTAGTTCATTTAATTATGACACTAATAATCAATTAATAAGTTCATTCTCTCCAAAAGGAAACAGTTTCAAATTTGAATATGATAATAAAATAACTGATAGGACCATAAATGGTATAAGTGATAGTGGAATATCTAATCAAATAAAATATGATAATTTTAATAACCCAAATAAAACAATAATAAAAAATACACTTATAGATAATATAATATTAGAAAATCATAATTATCATATTAGAAGTAAAGGTACAGATAAATATTTGTATTATGAAAAAAATGAAGGATTATTCAAATTCACTGAAGACGAATGTAACAAAGCAACATTTAAATTTGAAAACATAAAAGAAGAGTCATACAAAATAAAAATTGGTAATTTAGAATTAAAAGTTTATGATTCAAATATAGGTTTATCATATGATAATGATGGTTCATTATTCATTATAAAATCAAATGAAAATGGTAGTTATTCATTTATATTAAATGATGATATAACAAAAAATTTAGTAGATAATGAAAACACACTTAAAACTGATGAAAGAGATGAATCAAAATATGAAACGCAATTTTATATAGAAGATATTGAATTAAATAATTATATAGAGAGTAAATCTTATTACACTGAAGATGGTAAATTTATTACAAAAGTAGTAGATGCACTAGGAAAAGAAACAAAATATGATATAGATAATAAAACAGGATTAACAAATTCAATAACAAACGCAAAGGGTATAACTACATATATGGAATATAATGAAAAAGAATTACCAATAAAAGTGACAAATAATAATAAAGAAATATATTATACTTATAATGAACAAAATTTGTTAACTAATATACAAAGTGGTAATAAAAATTATGAATTTAGTTATGATGACTTTTTAAATTTAAAAGAAACTAAAATAAATAATCAATTATTATTATCTAATACTTATGAAGAAAATAATGGAGAATTAATTAAGAAAGAATATGGTAATAATGCTGAAATTAATTATGAATATGATATCTTAAATAGGTTATATAAAGTCAAAAAAGAAAATAAAACATATACTTACCATTATGATAACTTAGGTAACATATCAAAAATTATATCAGACAATGAAGAACATAAATATATATATGACGTATCTCATAGAATAAGTGATTATATATTTAATAATTTACTTATAAAATATACATATGATATAAATAATAATATTACTAATAAAGAATATTCTAAAAATTATATTCCATTTCAAAATATTATTTTTGAATATAACAATGACGATTCTATTACTAAAATAAAGTTAAATGATATAGAATACAACTATAATTATGATTATCTAGGCAGATTAATTAGTACAAATATAAATAACAATTTAAAAGTAGAATATGAATATATAACTAATGGTAATAAAACATCATTTATATTAAAATCAATGAAAATAGATAATGATAAATATGAATATAGATATGATGATTTATATAACATTATTAGAATATACTTAAATGATGAAGTTATCAATGATTATGAATATGATAATATTAATGAATTAGTACTAGCTAAAGACTATCAAAATAATTTGATATATGAATACGTATATAATTCTGAAGGTAATATAACAGAAAAGAAAACATATAATCTAAATAATGATTTGTTAAAAACAGATACATTTGAATATACTAATTCAAATTGGGAAGATCAATTAACTAAGTTTAATGATAATTCTATAACATATGATAATATAGGTAATCCATTAACAATTGGTAATATTAATCTTACTTGGAAAAATGGTAGAGAATTATCTAAATACATAAAAGATGATTTAGAAATAAATTATACGTATGATATAAATGGAATAAGATTATCTAAAGTAATAAATGGAGTAGAAACAAAATATTTACTTGAAGATACAATAATAAAACTTGAAGAAAACCCTAATTATATGATAGAATATATACATGACAACAATGACAATCTAATAGGATTTAAATATAACAATGAATTATATTACTACAAAAAGAATTTCCAAAATGATATCATAGGTATTTATAACTCTAATTATGAACAAATAGCAACATATACATATGATTCATATGGTAATATAATATCTATAAAAGATAATCAAAATAATGAAATAACTGATAAAAACAACATAGCAATAATAAATCCATTTAGATACAGAAGTTATTATTATGATGAAGAAACTAAACTATATTACTTAAACTCTAGATATTATAATCCAGAATGGGGTAGGTTTATTAGTATAGATGCACAATTATATAACGGCTATTTAGGAACTAATACTTACTTATATTGTGGAAACAATCCACTTACAAGAAAAGATGATGAAGGTGATTGGCGGCATTTTGCTTGTGCGTTTGGTGGCGCTATATTAGGAGGTATTACTAAAGTTGCTAGTAATTATGCAACAGGAAAAAAGCTATCAGAAGGTGTATTAGGTGCAATGGCAGGTGGTGCAGTAGCAGGTCTTCTATTTTCATTTGATTTAGGATTAGTATTAGTAGCTGCTGCTAGTACAGCAACAGAAAAAATAGTTAATGAAGTAACTTCATATTCAAATAGTAGATTGGCATCTTTAAATAATTCTTCTAAAGCAAAATCAGTAAATAAAACGAATATTAAAAATTCAATTGTAAATGTAGTTGAGGAAACAGTTTATAGTACAGCTACTGCCTATGTTTCAGGAAAAGTAGGAGATATTGCATTTAAAGCAAAAATTAGAGGAGCAAAACCTAAAAAATTTTTAACATCTTTCACAGGAAAGCATGCTCAAGCATTTGGTATAAACGCTAGTATAAGTGATATTGCACAAAACTTACTTAATGATATTATGACCGGAGTTAGACAATTAAATGAAACATACAATATTAAACTTCCCATGTTATATCCAATAATAAGATAGGAGAATAATTATGACAGTAAAAACTTTAGAAAAAATTGTAAAAACGTTTTTAGTTATAGGTGGTTTTTTTGTGGCAATATTTCTTACATCACCGATTACTTTAGATTTAATTGACAAATATATAATAAGATTACCAGAAAATATTTTTTTAATTCTATTTGGTTTATGTATGTTTTTTGGATTTTTGTTTATGTTTTTTGCAACTTTTCCAACTGGAACTATCGTTTTAACTAAAACAAAAAAAGCAGATACATATAAACATAAACTTAAAACAAGTTCATATTCAAAAATACTTAAAGATTTACAAGATAAATTAATAAAAAATGAATATACTTTAGAATCTAGTAATAAATTAGAAAACGATATAGAAGTATATATATATTCTAAAAAAACATATTTTGATATTAGAGAAATTTTTATAATAATAAGAACTAAAGTATTAGAAGAAAAAGATTATGATATTATAAATCCAATAATAGATAGTATAGTAGATAAATATAATAAATTATTTGGAATTTCAGAATTTCACTTAGTTCCATTAGTAATAGTGGATAAAAGAAATGAAGAATTTAATAAACATATTTTTATGGATATATTACAAGTAAAAAAAGCAATATATTTACCAACTGGTATATCACTAGAAGATAAAGAATTATATATATATAAACAAAATGATACTGTAGGAATAGTAGGATATAAAAAAATATTAAAAAATTTTTCTAAAGTTATGGAAGTAAATATAGAAGAATGTACTATAGAAAAAAATACAATAAGAAGAAAACCAATTAAAGATAAAAAAATAAAATTTAGTAAAAAGTTTATTATTATGCGTTTAATAGGACTTATACTTCTAGGAATTACTTTATATGTATATTTAGGTTTTGAATGGAGTCAAATTATAACAATAATAAGGGTATTTATACCCATACCAACTTTTGCTACTGTATTCTATACAGAATAATTTCTTTTTTAGATGCTACAATTGATGATTTTGGAATTGGTTTAAATTATTCAAATAATGAAAAGTTCATTGGAATAGAATTTTCATTACATGTAGTTTTTGGAGGTCATATAAAAATAGGTTTTACTAAGTAACTATATTAACTTATTAAGGAAGTGATTATCTTTATGAATTTTTATATAATGGTAATAATACTTACTATTTTATGTATTTTTACAAATTATCATAAAAAAGTAGATTTTACTTTTGATAATTATATAAAATACTATACTCATTATGTGATAAAACTTTTTATATTTGACTTAACCTTTTCTATATTAGTATTTTATAATGATGTATTTTTTCTTAGTTCATTTTTAACTTTATCTATATATGAGATAATAAAGCACATAAAAAAAATTAACAGAATTAAAAATAATATAAATAATTTATCACTAAAAGACAGAAATAGATTAGAAAAAGAATTAGCAAATAGAAAATTTATATATGATAAAAATTATATAACTGAAAATTATTTATTTAACATAGAACAGTTTGAAAAAATATATTATAAAGATATTATTATAGTAGAAGGGTGTGTATCAATTCCTATTGAAAAAATGTCACAAATTGGTTATAAGTTAACATTATATTTAAAAAATGGAAAAAAATTTAAAATTACATTTTTTAAAAATAAAGAAGAAAACTTTAAATCATTTCTAAAAGAAAAAAATCCTAACATCTTTTTTGGAATAAAAGAAGATTATGAAAAATTTAAAGAAAAAAATTCAAATAATTAAAATAGGAGGTAATAAAATGGGTTATACATTAAAAAATATTAAATCCAGTCCTTTTGAAGGACTGGATTATTCATATATTACATCTGACTTTGGTAATAGAACATTTTATAATGATGTTACTAAAAAATATGATAGTAATTTTCACAATGGAATAGATATGACTTCTGGTACTAATATTGTAGCCGCAGCTACTGGTAAAGTAACAGGAATAAGAAATAACATAAATGGTTATACCACTACCTATGGTAGTGGTAACCATGTAATTTTATATCATGGAAATAATATATATACCGTTTACTATCATATGAAATATGGTAGCATAAAAGTCAAAGCGGGTGATATAGTAAAAAAAGGAGAACTTTTAGGAGTAAAAGGTGCAACTGGTTATGCAACTGGTCCACATTTACACTTCGGAGTAGAAGTAAATAATCAATGGGTAGATCCTAAGGATTATTTATTAGGTAAGAAAATAATTCCAAATTATGGTGATATTATTAATACAGAAATTACTAATACTAATGATATAAAATATATAGTTAAAAGAGGCGATACATTAAGTGCTATCGCCTCTTTATATAATACGACATATCAAGAACTAGCAAAATATAATAATATAGAAAATCCTAATCTTATTATAACTGGTCAAGTAATATATATACCTAATTTTAAAACAAAGAATGCAGATAACAATATTACATATATAGTTAAAAGCGGTGATACTCTTTGGGATATAGCAAATAAATATAATACAACTTGGCAAAAAATATACAAAGATAATGAAAATGTAATAGGGTCTAATCCAAACTTAATAATACCAGGACAAAAATTAACAATAAAGAGGTGACTAAATGAAAAAAATTGCATTAATATCTAACGGAATATTAAGTCTTCTAACTTATTTATTAGGAGGATTAGATTCACTACTTATAACTTTATTAATATTTATGATAATTGACTATATAACTGGAATTTGTAAAGCAATATATAAAAAAGAATTAGATAGTAGAATTGGCTTAAAAGGAATAATAAAAAAAATAGGATATATACTAATAATTATTTTATCAACTATAATTGATAAAATAATTTTAGATAATGATGCAGTAAGAACATTAGTAATATATTTTTTCATATCAAATGAGGCAATTTCAATTTTAGAAAATTGGGCACTTATGAATTTACCATTACCTAATAAATTATTTGATATATTTAATAAACTAAAAGAATATGAAAAAAATGATTGACTAAATTGTAAAACCATATTAAGATATAAGTCAAAAAAACGAGGGTTAAGAAGAATGATAAAAGAATTAACATTAGAATTATTTTTAGAATTACCAGATAAAATAATAAAAGTAGCGAGAGAACAAAACAATTATTTAGATTTACTAAGTAGCGATTTAATTAATGAATATTACTACACGAATTTAAGAAAAGATTTGACACATTATTTTAATAATTTTAATGATTCTAAATTTATGTTTACTTTTAATAATATTGATAGTATAAATATCACACCTCACTATGGTGAAAACTTTATTTCAAAAAATACACAAATAAATGATAAAATAAGTAATTTTATAACGAACAAATTAGATAAAGAAATTTGGTCAAAAGATTTCTAAAACAGTATAATAAGTTTATCATATAAATTAACTTATAAAGAAGCATATTATTTTGTAAATACTTTCTTTGCAAATAGTACTGAAGATGAAATAAGCGAAATATTAGAAATAAGTAGAAACACTTTGCAAAAGATTAAAAAAAGTTGTTTAGTAAAAACATATTTGGAGTTTAAATTTAATAAAAATCTTAACATAAAACTTAAATAAGATGATGCAAAATATAAAATGCATCATCTTTTTTTTGATATAATAAGAAAGTTCTCCGCAAAATAAAAATAAATAATGTAAAAAAATAAAACACAAAAGATAGAGA
>CANPXI010000123.1 GCA_947585885.1 uncultured Bacilli bacterium | reverse complement strand
CATAATTACTATTCATAAAACACCTCAATAAAAAAGTGCACACATATAATTAGTGTTAAGGCTGCTATTTTCCAATCCTGACCTGATTCCACATTATATGTTGTGCAAATAAAATATAACATAATATCTTTATTTAATCAAATATATTTATATATGTTTCACGTGGAACATTATTTATTTAAATTTCAATCACAACATTATGTTTCACGTGGACATTATTTATTTAGATTTTAACCACAGCACTATGTTTCACGTGGAACATTACTATTTAGATTTTAACCACAACATTATGTTTCACGTGAAACATAAAAAAAAAGCTATCATTATTCTGATAACTCTTCATCTTCTTCTATAACATCAGTATCTTCATTATTTTTGCTAACAACTGAAATAGTAGCAACTTTGCTATCATCCCTTAAATTGATAAGTTTTACTCCTTGAGTAACTCTACCCATTCTAGAAATATTGTTAATATCTAATCTTATAATTATTCCAGTATTCGTAATTATCATCAAATCTTTATCATCTTGTACTGACTTAAATCCAACAATAATACCATTTTTTTCAGTAATATTTATTGTTTTTACGCCTTTACTTCCTCGTTTTGTTTCTCTATATTCAGAAACTTGTGTCTTCTTACCATATCCTTTAGAAGTAACAACTAGAACATCCATATCAGCATTTGTAACTTCAGTACCAACACAGTAATCATTAATTAAATTAATACCTCTTACACCAGCAGCAGTACGGCCCATTACTCTTACTTCTGATTCATTAAATCTAACCATTCTACCATTAGATGAACACATTAATATTTGATCTTCACCAGTAGATTTCTTAACAGAATTAAGTTCATCACCCTCTCTTAAGGTAATAGCCAACTTACCACTTTGCCTAATATTTTCAAATTCAGATATTAAAGTTCTCTTAATAACACCATTTTTAGTTCCAAATATTAAATATTTATAAGTATTTTCTTTTTCTATCTTCAAAACAGCGTTAATAGTTTCATCCTTATCAATTTGAATTAAGTTAACAAGTGGTAATCCTTTAGAAGTTCTACTAAACTCAGGTATTTCATACCCTTTTAATCTATAAACTCTACCTTTATTACTAAAGAATAATAAGAAATCGTGTGTTGATAAGTTAATAATATTCTCTACGAAATCTTCTTCATTAGTAGTCATACCCTTAATTCCAACACCACCACGATGTTGTGTCTTATAAGTATCAGTAGTCATTCTCTTAATATAATTCTTGTTAGTAATAGTAATTATAACATCCTCTTCTGGAATTAATGACTCGTCTTCAATATACTCAATTGCTGTCATATCAATTTTTGTTCTACGTTCATCAGCGTACTTTTGTTTTATTTCTAACATTTCTTCTTTGATAATGTTAATAACTTTTTCATCACTTGCTAAAATTCCTCTTAATTCATCAATAAGTTTTAATAAATCAGCAAGTTCAGCTTCAATCTTACTACGTTCTAATCCTGTTAAACGTCTTAATTTTAACTCAAGTATACTATCAGCTTGTATTTCTGTAAGACCAAATCTACTCATTAAAGTATTCTTAGCCAAAACATCAGTTTCACTATTTCTAATAATGTTAATAACTTCATCCAAATTATCAAGAGCAATCTTATACCCCTCTAAAATATGAACACGTTTTTCTGCTCTTTCTAACTCAAATCTTGTTCTTCTAATAATAACTTCCTTTTGGAAATCAATATATTTAGAAATAATATCCTTAAGTCCTAAAGTTTTTGGAGTACCTTGATCAATCATCAAGAAATTAATACCAAATGTAGTTTGAAGTTGTGTATGTTTATATAAATTATTTAAAACGACATTAGCATTTGCTTCTTTTTTTAATGTAACAACTATTCTAATACCATTTTCCAAGTTAGTCTCTTCATGTAAATCTGCAATACCATCTATAATTTTATCTCTTACAAGTTCGCCTATTCTTTGTTGTAAATCTCTTTTATTAACTTGATAAGGTATTTCAGTAATAATAATCTTATTTTTACCATTACTTTCATCTATTTCTACCTTACTTCTAATAGTAATAGTACCCTTACCAGTTTCATAAGCTTTAACAATTCCAGAATTACCTAAAATTATAGCACCAGTAGGAAAATCAGGACCTTTAACATATTGCATTAATTCAGCTGTAGTAATATCGTTATTATCCATATAAGCGATACATCCATCAATAACCTCACCTAAATTATGTGGAGGAATATTAGTAGCCATACCTACAGCAATACCCATAGCACCATTTACTAAAATATTTGGAAATCTACTTGGTAAAACAGTTGGTTCTTTTGATGTTTGGTCAAAATTATCCATAAAATCAACAGTATTTTTATTAATATCCTTTAATAACTCCATTGAAATCTTTGAAAGTCTTGACTCTGTATAACGCATGGCAGCTGCTCCATCACCATCTAGAGAACCAAAATTACCATGTCCATCTATTAATGTATGTCTATAACTAAATGGTTGAGCCATTCTAACTAATGATTCATAAATTGCAGTATCTCCATGTGGATGATAATTACCCATAACTTCACCGACAGTTTTAGCACTTTTCCTAAATGGTTTATCAGGTGTATATCCACTTTCATACATTGAATACAAAATTCTTCTATGAACTGGTTTAAGACCATCTCTAAGTTCAGGA
>CANPXI010000122.1 GCA_947585885.1 uncultured Bacilli bacterium | reverse complement strand
ATCCTGTACATAATTAATTCCCATTTTTGTACATACTTAAATTCCCATTTTTGTACATTTTTATATTGACATTAACATATCATATGGAGTATCGTTTACATTTCCTGTCCAATAATATACTTCTTCTCCTTCTCCGTCTCCATCTATGTCTTCTGTGTATGCTCCACTTTCTTTATGTACTCCTCCTGTCTCTTCTACTGAAATAAAATATGTTCTTTCTTCTGCTTCTGGATATTTATCTTTAAAGAAATCCGCAAGTGTTTTCTTTTTTCCTTCAACTATTCTTAATTTACCACTAAACTTTTTACCCATGTCTCCACTTTGGTTTACTGAAGCTGATTCAATATATCTAAATTCTATTTCATAGTTTTGAGTAGTTTTACCAGCTATAGTAATGCTTTTTAATAATGTCTGTGTACACCCACCTTCTTTGCATTGGTCTATTGCTTCATACCCTTCCATACTTTCCCCTGTATCTTTACTTGTTATTTTATATTGTAAAAAGCCATGTGTTTCAAATGTATTAAGTAATTCTTCTAAATTTATATCATAATAAAATTCTTTACTACTTTGGTTTTCTACACTAAATTCTTTTTTATATGTCCAGTTTAATCCTATATTTTCTGCATTTATTATTTCTCCATCTGTAAATATTACATATATACTTCCTGACTTTATTGTTACTTTTTTTGTATCTCCTGATACTTGTGCACTAAAGTATGCTATACTTACTCCTACTAATATTATTAATGTACTAATTATTCCTATTATCAAATATTTCTTATTCATTTTCTACTCCTTTTTCTTACAAACAAAAACACATAGAAAAAATCTACATGTGCATTAAAAAACTATGAAGGTTAGTTAGTAACCCCCCCCGACTTTCAAAAATTCGAAAGAGATTATTTCATTCATAGTTTTTATTTCTCCTTTATTTTTTACAATTTAATTATAGTTTACTTATTTGTTAGTGTCAATTACTTATTTTATACTTTTACTTACATTTTTCGACAAACTTTTTAGTTTACGTGTATATCTTTACTATTTCTTTTTTGATAATTGTATTTATAGTTAGTACCTAGTTTTTCCTCTATTAAAGGTGATTTATATGTTTCACCAGTAGGCATTTTATCACAAGTTATTCTAGTACTTTTATATTCAAATGTCTTATCTAATTCTTCTGTTACAGTAAAATTATCTCTATCTTCAAATTTTACTAAACCATATATATCATATGTATCTATATAATAACTATTATCACTTTTATTTAAAAAGAATTCTGCTTCATCTTCTATTACATTTACTTCATTATAAGAAAGATTTATATCAGTTGTATATAATTTATAATATCCATTACCTTCAATATTATAAAACCATTCTTTATAGTTGTTTTCATCTAACTCAATAGACCCTTTCCAACATCCTAGTATAAACTCTTCTTCATTTATTAACTCTCTTTTATTAGTTGTTTCATATATTTCATTATTTTTTAAATATGCATTTACTCCAAAAAATGTTCCTATTATTGTTAGTGTAAAAATTGTTCCATAAAAATATTTATCAATAAAACCAAATACCATATCATAAATTTTTTTTAATATATTTCCTTTTGCTTTATCCCAAGATTCACCTACTAAAATCTCATAAATATCGTGATCTTTTATCTTCATATCTTTATTACAATATTTACATATATCTATATTTTTATCATTTTCTTTACCACAATGGATACAATATATCTTATCTTTTTTCATAACTCGACTCCTTAATAAACATATACTTTAACTTTTAAAGCATTTTTATAGTCTTTGTTATCTGATATTAAATAATAATTGTTTCCATTAGTGTTAGCTTCTAAAGTTATTTTATCTTTTTTATTATATTTTTCTTCTTTTATTAAGTCTCCATCAAATTCATAAAGACTTATATAGATATTATTTATTTTATTTGGAACATTTAAGTTTAAATTTATTTTTTTATCATTTTCGTTATATAAATTTTTTTCTTCTAATATGTAATATTCTTTTTCATTTTTATTGTATTCTAAAGAATATGATTTACTATTAACTAAATGAAGAGTATTTTCTTTATTTAAAACTGCTAGTACACCTGATAATATAACTAATAAAATAGCGGCTATTTTAGCTAAGTCATGCTCATAAATAAATTTAAGTCCTGGTACTTTCCTTATATTAGAAATTGTGTCATACACTCCTTTAATTGAAAAAGTTTCTGCTTTTAATTTTTCTACTTTTGTAAATTCTTTACCACAATTTTTACAAAAATTAGCTTTTTTTGTATTTTTTGTTTTACAATTTTTACATCTCATTTTTATACCACCTTTTATTTAATTATTTCTTTTATTTTCGCCTATTAGTTTTATAGGAATACATAATTGTTTTATTCTTTCTATTATTCTTCTTCCTTTTATTTTTTCAGAAGAAGTACTCGTTTCACTAAGATGAGACTCTAATTCTTCTAAAGAAAAGTTTGATGTAAAAAATGTTATTTTATCATTATCCATTCTGCTTTGAAGTAACCCTCCTAGTACTTCATCTCTAGCCCATGGAGTATTATTTTCTG
>CANPXI010000121.1 GCA_947585885.1 uncultured Bacilli bacterium | reverse complement strand
AAAGGAGAGTTTTTATCTATTATTGGATCAAGTGGTTGTGGAAAGTCTACTATTTTAAATATTCTAGCTGGACTAGATGATGATTATGCAGGAGATATTGTTTTTAAAGATGGTATTAAAACTAGTTATATGACTCAGGAGGATGCTTTGTTTCCTTGGCTTAGTGTTTATGATAATGCTGTTATAGGGCTTAAGGTTCAAGGTAATTTAAATAAAGAAAGTAGTGAGTATGTTAAAGCATTACTTTGTAAGTATGGGCTTAAAGATTTTATTTCTAAAAAGATTAGTAATTTGTCAGGGGGAATGAGACAGAGAGTTGCGCTTATAAGAACTATTGCTACTAAACCAGATTTGATTTTTCTAGATGAACCTTTTTCAGCACTTGATTATCAGACTAGGCTTAAAGTAAGTGATGATATTTATAATATTATTAAGAATGAAGGTATTACGGCAATTATGGTTTCACATGATGTGGCAGAGACTGTGTGTATGTCTGATAGGGTTGTTGTTCTTTCTAAAAGACCTGCGACTATTAAAAGTGTTTATGAGATTAATTTAAGTGATAAGTCTACTCCAATTCATAATAGAAATTCTAAGGATTTTAATTATTATTATGAAAAGTTATGGAGGGATATTGATGGATATTAGTGATAAGCAAAAGAGATTTTTAAAAGTTTATAAGAAAAAGAAGATTTTAACTTTATTTTTTCAAATATTTATAGGAGTTAGTTTTTTAGTTATTTGGGAAATTCTTGCTAGATGTGGTATTATTAATGCTTTTATTACGAGTTATCCTAGTAAAATATTTTTAACTATTATTAATCTATTTAAAAGTGGTAATTTATTTTATCATATTTATGTTACTCTTAGTGAAGTTATTATTGCTTTTATTATTACTGGAGTTATTAGTATTAGTGTATCTATTATTCTTTACGAAAGTGAGTTTTTATCTAAAGTGATGGATCCATATTTA
Source organism: uncultured Bacilli bacterium (assembly GCA_947585885.1). Classification (GTDB taxonomy): domain Bacteria; phylum Bacillota_I; class Bacilli_A; order RF39; family UBA660; genus MGBC139354. Next base: position 1,647 of record CANPXI010000121.1, on the reverse strand, counting down.
ACTATTTTTAATAGTTTACCTAAAGTTGCTTTAGGGCCAATATTGATTGTTTGGATAGGGGCTAATAAGGTTAGTATTATTTGTATGGCAATTCTTATTTCTTTGATTGTTAGTATTCAATCTATTTATGTAGGACTTAGGAATACAAATAAGAATATGATAAAGATTTTAAAGTCTTTTAAGGCTAGTGAATTTGATATTTTAACTAAAGTAGTTATTCCAAGTAATTATAAGAATATTGTTAATACTTTTAAAATAAATATAGGGCTCACAATGATAGGTGTTGTGATGGGTGAATTCTTAACTAGTAAAGCAGGAATAGGATATTTAATTCTTTATGGAAGTCAAGTATTTAATTTAACATTAGTTATGGCTGGTATTATTATTTTACTTATTTTATCTATTGTGCTTTATAGTATTATTAATGGCATAGAAAAACATTTAGATTATTAGTCTAAATGTTTTGTTTTGATTTATTAAGCCTCAGGGCCTTGTTCTGGTTTATATTCACCTTTAGCACTTATTTGTGTTACAAATATTTTTCCTTGACTAGCATTTTCTGCATTAGGTACTAACCATGCATATAAGTTAAAAGTTTTTGATGCTCCTGCAGCTAATTCAATATTTTCTCCTATTATGTATTGGTTATCTGCTTCTTCTTTTTTAGTTTCACTATAATTTTTTGGTGTAGGGTTTGTTCCACTTTCTCCGAATGCAATCATTATTTGATTATCTGGTACTTGATCTTTATATGTTTTTCCTACATCATCTTGAGTCAAAGTTATTCCAGCTGTTGTATCCCTATCTAAATATACTGTTATATATAAAGGTAAATCCCCAGTGTTAGTTAATTTAAAAATGTAAGGAGTCAAATCTCCATATGTTTTATCTTGATTATTATATGTAGGATTTTCATGTGGATATATAGGAACATATGAAGTTACTCCTTCTTTGTCAGTTGTTCCTATTATGTTTCCTATGTTGTTTTCGGTTTCACTACAATCTTTATTTGCACAAAAAGCCATTTCTATTTTACCAAATGTAATTGTATTTTGTTCTCCTTCATCTTCTACTTTAAATATTGCATAAGAAAACATTATAAATATTGTTGTTACTAACAATACTGTAGCTATGGTTATACTCATTTCTCTTTTTATTAATTTTTCTAATCCCATATCATTTTCCCCACTTGTTCTTTTTATATCACTTTAATTTTATAATACTTTTTAATTTTTATCAAGGTTATATCTATATTTTTATCTTTTTTTTGATATTTTATGTTAAATTTTAATAATAACTATGAATAAAGAGGATGTTTATTTATCCCCTTTATTCAAAGAATTTATTTATTGGTACTTTTAATACTTCACTTATTTTATATAGATTATACAAACTTATACCACTTTTTATTTTATCACTTTCCATACTACCTATTAATGATACACTTACACCTATCTTTTTAGCTAAGTCACTTTGGGTCATATCACTTATATTTGCATTATATAGTAATCTATATCTTTTTATGTTCTTTCCTACTTTTTTATTTATTAAACTCTCATTAATCATAATAACCCCCCTGATTAATTTTCAGCTTTTTTGCACGAATCATCTATTGTGACTATATACGGATCACTGCTTGTTCCTTGA
>CANPXI010000120.1 GCA_947585885.1 uncultured Bacilli bacterium | reverse complement strand
AAAAAAATAAAAATACAGAATAAATAATACTCAATATTCACTACTTTTTCCATAAAAAACAAAAAAAACTGATAAATAGAAAATCATTCTAAATATCAGTTTTATTTTTTTACTACTTTTTCAGCAGTCTCTAAAAAATATACGATTTTTTTAATGACTTAAAAAGAATAACTTTTTGTTATCCTTCTAAATCATATGTATTATTTAAATTTTCAACATCTGATAAATATAATCTACCATCTTTAGAATTAACTACTTTTTCCGCTTTACCATTCTTTATATATATTAGTAGTGGTGCATTTTTAATTTCATCTTTAACTTCTTTAAATGTAGAAGTAAGTATTTTTTTATATTCATCATCTTTTAAATAATCTGTAACATTTACATAAATAAATTTATCAACTATATTATTATTTTTTATATAATCTAGCATTGCTTCTTCCATTTTATAAACATTTTTATCATTAGTATACCCTACATATAATATAACTTCACTTGTTTCTGTAAAAGCTAAATTAACATCATTAATATTGATTTCTTCTACTATGCCACTAAGAGGACTTACACTCAGCTTATTTTCTTTATAAGTTTTTATCCACTTTCCTATATAAAATGTAAGAAAAATCGTAACTATAACAACAATCAAAAGTATAAAATAATTTTTAGTTGGTATTTTCTTTTCCATATCTACCACATCCTATTACAATTTTAACATAAATATATAATATTTTCAATTTAATTAAAACTTATTACTTAACAATGTAAACAATAAGTTGCTATATTATATCTTATTCTACAAATCAGTTTTTTATAATTAACTATTGACATTAATAAAACATTTTAGTAAAATTAAATACGTTACAAGAAATGCAGGTGTAGTTTAATGGTAGAACTTCAGCCTTCCAAGCTGATAACGTGGGTTCGATTCCCATCACCTGCTCCAATTAATAAACACAAAGCCCGTATATTCGGGCTTTTTTAAATCGTAATTTTTTATATTTTTCGTATTTTTACTCCATTATTTTATATGTCGAAGTAATTTGAGAGTAATTTTTGCAGCATAAAAATGAACTGTAAAAATTTAAAGTTTAGAAGAAAAAATAAAAAAACGTTTGTGTATTGTACTGCATTAAAAAAAACAATAACTTTTGATAATTGTAAGAATTGTCCTTACAAAGAATATAAGCAATATAATACTTTAAGACAACGTACAAATAAGCAGAATAAAAAAGAAAAAGAAAGATTTAGTAAATTGTACCAGATTTAACAAAATGTGCTGTTTGTGCTCTAAATGGAGTATTACAAAGCACGAAATTTTTGGTGGTAGAAATAGAAGTAATTCTATTAAGTATGGTCTAATATTACCACTATGTTTAAATTGTCATATAAGCCATCAGAATGATAAAGTATTTAATGATTACTACCACAGACTAGTGCAAGAATTATGGGAAAGAACATATGGTTCTAGAGAAAACTTTATAAAGATATTTGGTAAAAATTATTTGACTTATAATAAAAAATAGTATAAAATAACTTTTACATATTTAAAGAAGTAGTATTGTATTTACAATGTACTATAAAAAAATATTGTTTAATATTATAAATATGTGTTATAATTTATTTGAAAGTGAGAACTTGATATCACCTCCTTTCAAATAATTGTAATATTATGTAAGTTTTGCGCATAATATTATTAGGACATAAAAAAGATACACTTGCTTTTTAGTCAGGTGTTTCTCAGTCCAAATTCATGGTCTGACACCTATTGCTAGATAGGTGTCTTATTTTTATCCCCTGTTTTGACTCGAATATTACTACCCGATAAGTCTTATAATTAAGACTAATATTATTACCAGAATAATTAAATATTCCACTAAAATATTCTCCCATAAGGACCACCTCCTTCCAATATTTTTAATATAGGACTGAGGTCAAACACCTAACTACAAGTGTATCTGTATTTGATTATACTATATATATTTTAAAATTACTAGATTTAAAAACAAAAAAAGAGTAAGTAAATACTTTAATTATTTTGATGAAACAAGTGCATACTATAGTGATGGTAATCAAAAAAAGATTTTGTACCAAAATACACAAATGAGCAATTATTACTAAATCAACTTGGGCACATAGATGAATTAGTTATTGGCGGATACCACTTTAAAGATTGTGTAAAAAGAGTTGGAGAAGCCACTATGGAAAGAGGAATAAATACAATTATTGACTTAGATTTAACAGATTTATTTTTTTCACTTTATAAAAATGATGAATATTTTCAAATAAATCAATATAATCCAAAAAAAATACAAAGAATATTGGCAAGGAAAATTAGAACAACAAAGTGAAGAAAAAGAATTTATAGAACAAGAGTTTCAAAAAATGTATGGAAATCCTATTTATGGTTTCTATTCTGGAGAAACAACAAAATACAAAAGATAAAATAATATTTTTATTAACTATATATTTTCTTAATTGTAAAAATCTTCCACAAACAACTTCATGTTAAATTCATTAAAACATTTTATTTCATTTTTTTATTGCCGAAAAGTGACCGTGTTAATGTCAATATAATTTTGTACAAAAAATGGAAAATAAGCGTGTACAAAAAGTGGAATATTGTGATACTAATTT
>CANPXI010000119.1 GCA_947585885.1 uncultured Bacilli bacterium | reverse complement strand
ATATACTTAGGAAGCTTATCACTACCTAAATGCTTTTGCTTAATAACTAATAACTTAGCCCCAACTCTAGCAATCTTTTCTTCTAAAGCCTTTGCTTCATCCATATTACTTGGATAAACTTTCCCGTCCATTCCAAACTTATTAAAAATATATTCAGTATCGTCAATTAACTTATTTGCTTCACTAATACTCATATACTTAAACAAATCAGATTTACCTAGTTTAGGAATAAAATTAAGTTTCCCGTCAGAAAAAGTACCAGCCCCTCCATACCCAGACAAAATCGCACAAGGGTTACAGTTTGCACATACTCCTGTCTTTTTCATTGGACACACACGCTTATCAGCAAATCTTCCTTTATCTATAAGTAAAATCTTTAAATTTTTTCCACTAATAGCTAGTTCATATGCAGTAAATAGTCCTGCAGGCCCAGCTCCTACAATAACAACATCATACATAAATAATTACCTCACTTCAGTTTTATTATAACATGCTTCACACTAACTAGTAAATTACTAATAACTCCCTTGTTTTCTTTATATATGAGTGCTAAAATATTATAGACAAAAAAGGGAATAATAAAATGAAAGGAGGACTATTATGTTCGATTTAGTAAGTAACTATAAACCAAGTGGAGACCAACCAAAAGCTATAGAAGAACTAGTAAAAGGCTTAAAAGAAGGAAAAAAGAATCAAGTATTACTAGGCGCAACAGGAACAGGTAAAACTTTCACAATCGCAAACGTCATAAAAGAGGTAAATAAACCTACTTTAGTTCTTGCTCACAACAAAACATTAGCAGGTCAATTATATAGTGAATTTAAAGAATTGTTTCCCAATAATGCCGTCTCATACTTCGTCAGTTATTACGATTATTATCAGCCCGAAGCCTATGTACCAAGTAAAGACTTATATATAGAAAAAGACTCATCAATAAATGATGAAATAGATGAACTACGTCACGCCGCTACTAGTAACTTACTAAAAAGAAACGACGTAATCGTAGTAGCCTCAGTTTCCTGTATATATGGTATAGGTGAAGTAGAAGAATACAAAAACAAAATGTTAAACCTAGAAGTAGGTGACACTATAGATAGGGATGTTTTACTTGAAAAACTAATAAGTATGCTTTATGAAAGAAGTGTAATAGACTTTAAACGTGGAACCTTTAGGGTAAACGGTGACACTATAGAAATAATACCAGTATATGAAAGAAAAAATGGTATAAGAATAGAAATGTTTGATGACGAAATAGAAAGAATAAGTGAATTTGATACAGTAACTGGAGTAATACTAAATGATAAAAAGAATGTATCAATATTCCCAGCTTCTCACTTCGTAACAAGTGAAGAAAAACTAAAAGAAGCAATAAGAAGAATAGAAAAAGAACTAAAAGAAAGATTAGAAGAGTTAGATAAACAAGGCAAAATTGTAGAAAAAGAAAGACTAAAACAAAGAACAATGTATGATATAGAAATGCTAAGAGAAACTGGTTTTTGTCACGGAATAGAAAACTATAGCCGTCATATAAGCTTAAGGGATGAAGGAGAAACCCCAACAACTCTTATGGACTTCTTTCCAAAAGACTTTTTACTAGTAGTAGATGAATCTCACGTCACACTTCCACAAGTAAGAGGAATGTATAATGGAGATAGACAAAGAAAATCTACTCTAGTTGAATATGGTTTTCGTCTTCCAAGTGCCCTTGATAATAGACCTCTTAAATTTGATGAATTTGAAAGTAAAATAAATGAAGCAATATTTGTATCAGCTACCCCTGGAGACTATGAACTAGAAAAAGTAAATAACCACTACACAGAACAAATAATAAGACCTACTGGACTACTAGACCCACTAATTGAAGTAAGAAAAACTGAAGGCCAAATAGATAACCTAATAGGTGAAATAAACGCGCGAATTAAGAAAAATGAAAGAGTATTAGTAACAACACTAACAATAAGAATGGCTGAAGAACTTACTAACTACCTAAAAGAAGTAGGAATAAAAGTAACATACTTACATAACGAAATAAAAACACTAGAAAGAATGAACATAATAAGAAATCTTCGTCTAGGTGTAATAGATGTTGTCGTTGGAATTAACTTACTAAGAGAAGGAATAGACATACCAGAAGTAAGCCTAATTGCTATAATGGACGCAGATAAACAAGGATTTTTAAGAAGTACAAGAAGCTTAATTCAAACAATTGGTAGATGTGCAAGAAATGCTAGTGGTAAAGTAATAATGTATGCTGATACAATTAGTGAATCTATGGATGAAGCTATTAAAGAAACAAAAAGAAGAAGAGAAGTACAAGAAGCATACAATAAAGAACATAATATAACACCACAAACAATCAAAAAAGAAATACGTGAAGTAATATCAAATAACATAAAAGAAGAAAAACCAAAAGAAAAAATGACTAAAACAGATAAACAAGAACTAATTAAAAACATAGAAAAAGAAATGAAAAAAGCAGCAAGTGAATTAGATTTTGAAAGAGCAATGGAACTAAGAGATGCCTTATTTGAACTAAGTACAGAAGATTAATAAGTACCATAAAAAGTACTTATTTTTCTTAAACGTTGAATTAAAAAATAAATTCGACAAATAGAAAAATAAGAAATTATAAAAGAAACTTCAACAAAAATGATAGAAAA
>CANPXI010000118.1 GCA_947585885.1 uncultured Bacilli bacterium | reverse complement strand
CACTAAAACCTATTGTTACTATTAACATAAATACTATTCCAATTACTATATATTTCTTTTTCATATAATTACTCCTTTTCTTTACACGAAAAAACACACATAGAAAAAAATCTATGTGCGCATAAAAAAACTATGAGAGTTAGTTTTTAACCCCCCCCGAGTATCAAATTTTCGAAAGAGATTATTGTCTTCATAGTTCTTCTCCTTTTATTATTTACAATTTAATTATAGTTTACTTATTTGTTAGTGTCAATCATTTATTTTATACTTTTACTTACATTTTTCGACAAATTTTTTAACTTTTTTATATCTTCAATTTTTAAAATTGAGATATTAAAATTAGTGAAAATGATATCAAAATTAAATTTTAAGGATATTTTTGTGCAATATAAAATACTAAAAGTAGTCACAAAATTGAATTTTTGGTGGTGTTGACTTTTAGTATTTATGTGTGTTAGTGTATGTTTTACAGGGGATGTTTAGACTCTGGTGTTTGCCTTTTCTTTTTTTTAGAGAGGAGGCTTCATATGAATAGTAGGAAGTTCATTATTAGTGTGCTTAGACACATTTGTATGATATTATTCCTTGTTATTATCATCATTGCTTTACTTAAAGAATAATAAAAAACACTAGACTTTAAAGGTCTAATGTTTACACCATTTGGGTAAACATTCAGAGTTCTGAATATTTCCTGTATTAAATATATCATAATTTAGTAATTTATACAATAGTTACTAATATTACTTTTTAATTTATTACACTAGTTTAAATATATCATTAAACGCTACATAAATCATAAGAATAATTAATAATATTGCGCCTATATTATTTAAAATAATTTCAACTTTTGGGTTTAATTTTCTTCTAAGTATCTTTTCTATTATTAAAAGTAATATTCTTCCTCCATCAAAAACTGGAACAGGAAGTAAATTAATAATTGCAACATTTATACTTAAATAAGCAGTTAGATAAATAAGAGTTTCTAGTCCATTTGCTTTGATTTGATCAATTACACTATATACTCCAATAGGCCCACTTAAATTATCTGCTCCTATCTTACCAGTAAATAATTTACCTAATATCTTAAATACACTTAAAGTATTATCCCATGTACCAACAAAAGCATACTTAACTGCATTTACAAAACCCTTATCTTTTTTATTAGATTTATCAAAACCAAACTGAGGTATATCTTTACCATTATCGTCTTTTACATATTCTGGTTCTATAACAATATCTATTTCTTCATTATCTCTAGATACTTTAAAATCAAAACTATCTTGTTTTTCTTTTAAAAATCTAGTTTCAAGTAAAACATCATCCCAAGTACTAATACTAACTCCATTAATTTCTAATATTAAGTCTCCTTCTTTTAAATTAGCTTTTTCTGCTGGAGTATCACTATTTATATTTCCAACATAAGGGTCATTTACTGGACTACCAAAAATAAGTCCATTAATAAATAATAAAATAATTGCTAATATAAAATTAAATATAATTCCCATTATAAGAACAAAAAATTTAGCAAAGAAACTTTTATTTTCTAATATTTGATCATCTCTTAAATCAGGGTTACCTTCTTTAGATTCAGCAATACTATTAAACCCTCCTAATGGAAGTGCTCTTATACTATATAAAGTCTCATCATTTCGTCTTCTAAAACTAAATATTTTAGGTCCCATCCCAATAGCGAATTCAGAAACATAAACTCCTTTTCTTTTAGCTGCTAGGAAATGTCCAAACTCATGAATAAAAACAATAATACTTAAAATAACAATCAAAATTAATAAAGTAATAACAAAATTAAGAATTGACATTAAAATATTCATAAAATATTCCTCCTATAGAAATCTACTAACAAAACTAAATGCCAAAAGTACAAATATAATACTATCAAGTCTATCTAAAACCCCACCATGTCCTGGCATAATATTACCTAAATCTTTTACACCAAAATATCTCTTAACACTGCTTTCTACTAAATCTCCAAGTTGTCCAATAACACTTAAGAACATAACACAAAGTATAATAACAAAAATATTACCAGTATATTCAAATAAATTTACATATAAAACTGTTACAACAAAAGTAGACATAACTAAACCACCCACAAAACCTTCCCAAGTTTTATTAGGACTAACTGTTGGACTCATCTTATGTTTTCCTATAAGTTTACCTGTAATATATGCAAAAGTATCAGTTAAAATAGGTATTAAAAGTAAAATAACAAAATAACTTAAACTATCGTTTCTAATACTTACAAGTTGATTAAAACCTATTCCTAAAAACAGTACTGCCCCTAGTAAAAATAATGCATCTTCAATATTATATTTTTTACTCTTATTATAAAATACAATAGGAATAAGTAACAAAAATATAATTAATGTATATCTAATATGATCTGCCATATATAAGCTACCCATAACATCATAATTATTTATCATAATAAACAAAAATGATAAAACCGCTAATGCTTTCATTAAATAAGGTATCTCTTTTTTATGAACTTTAACATTTAAAAGTTCAACAAAACCTATAAGTCCTATAATAGAAGCACCAATATAAAACCATACTCCACCTGCTACTATTATTGGAATACATATTGCTAATGCTATAATTGCACTAATAACTCTTACTTTCATAATCACTCACCTTTTCTATTA
>CANPXI010000117.1 GCA_947585885.1 uncultured Bacilli bacterium | reverse complement strand
CAATTTTTTGATTTAGTATTGACACAAACAATTATATGTTGTAATATGGGGATATAAAGGAAGTGGTAAAATGAAAAAAATAGTAAATATGGTTAAAGTAAACAAAGGAATAATTATCTTTTATACGATAGTTGCAATTTTATCACTGATGCTCACTGAGACAATTGAAGAAGTTAATACTAATACAGAGAATAAAATCGTTGAGCAAGAGTCTTATTATGCATAAATGTTTTACAAATAAAACACCTTCGTGATATAATAAAGAAGAATAGAGTAGGTGTTATAAAGATGGATGTTAAAGTGATTAATGGTATTAGAAATTTGGCAGTAGATATGATTAATGAAGCAAATGATGGAAACCCAGGAGTAAGTTTATCTCTTGCTCCCGCTTTTTATACAGTATTTTTAAATCATTTAAATTTTAATAAAGATGATGGTGAGTGGTTAAATAGAGATAGATTTATTATAGGATCTAGTACTTTATCTGCACTTCTTTATAGCACTTTATTTTATAGTGGATATGATATATCAGTTGAAGACTTAAAAAATTATAGAAGAAAAAATAGTCCTTTGAGTGGATACCCAGTTATGAACAAAAAAATAGGTATAGAAATGAGTACTGGGTTAGCAGGAGAAGGGTTATCAACAGCAATTGGTATTCAAATGGCAGAAGAATATGAAAAAGAACTATTAGGTAAAGATATGATAAATTACTATACTTATGTATTTGTAAGTGAAGAAGATTTAATGGAAGGCATTAGTTATGAAGCATGTTCTTTGGCAGGTACACTTAAACTAGGTAAGTTAATAGTATTATATGACTCAAATAAAGTGACAAATGATGGAAAAACTACAAATGTAATAGAAGAAGATATATTAAAAAGATTTGAAGCAATGGGATGGCATACAGAAATAGTAACAAATAGTGAAGATGCGATACAAAAAGATAAGGCTATTATTAAATCTAAAACTATTACTGATAAACCAAGTTTGATTGAAATAAAGTCAGTAATAGGAATTGGTACTTCTAAAGCTGGAACAAGTGAAGTGTATAGTGGTGCTTTAAGTTATGAAGATACAGAATTAGTAAAAAATAGGATGAATCTTTCACCAGTTCCATTTCATGTATCAAAAGAAGCTGTTACTTATTTTAGAGATAGAATAGATAAAAGGGTAGCTCCTATATATAATGAATGGGTTACAAGATATAATGAGATAAGAGAAAAAGATGAAAATAAGAAAAAGATATTAGATTTATTAGAAAATGAAAACGGAAAAGTAAGTTTAAAGAATTTACAAATTAATTTTGATGATGATATGCATGAAGATTTAAGAGTTACAAATAAAAAACTTATGGATGTTATATCAAAACTTATTCCTACTTTTGTTGGAGGAGTAGCAGACAGTTCTAAAGTTACTATGACTTATATTGAGGACGGAAAAGATTATAAGATAAATAGTAATTTTGGTAAAAACATTCATTATGGAAAAAGAGAAAGAGCAATGGCTGCTATTACAAATGGACTTGCACTTTCTGGATTGAGACCTTTTGCAAGTACTACTTTAGTAAATAGCGATAATATGAAGCCATCAATTAGATTAAGCGCTATGATGAAGTTACCTGTTACTTATATATTTACTCATGACTCCATTAAAATGAGCAGTGATGGGATGGCGGGTAGTCCAGTAGAACAAATAGGTAGTTTAAGAAGTATTCCTAACTTAATGGTATTTAGACCAGCGGATGTAAATGAACTTGTTGGTTCATGGGATTATATTATAAATAAAAAAGTTCCATCTTGTTTATTACTACCTAAAGAGATAAAAGATTTATTAAAGGGAAGTAGTATTGATGGAACTAATAAAGGAGCTTATATAATTAAGAAAGAAACATCAAGGATATCAGGAATAATATTAGCTACTGGAGACGAAGTAGAGACTGCTCTTAGTTTAAGTGATGAATTAGCGCTTTCTGGACTCGATACAAGAGTAATATCTGTTCCTTGTTTAGAAATTTTTAATAGTATGGAAAAAGAATATATAGATTCACTTTTACCAGTAGGTTCTAAAATTATTGTACTTGAAGCAAGTAATGATTCTGTATGGAATGAATTTGTTTATAACAAAAAGTATTTACTTAATTTAAATACATATGGAATAAGTGGTACAAAAAAAGAAATATTAGAAAGTGCTAGTTATGATTTTGAGTCTTTGTTAGAAAAAATAAAAAAATTACTTAAATAGTATATAAAAATTATAAAATGTGTTACAATAATAACATAATAAGTGGAGGTATTTAATGAAAAAAGTATTATTGATTTTAATGTGTTCATTGCTACTAGTAGGCTGTGCTAAAGATGATGAAAAGAAAGAAATGCTATATGATTCACTTGAAAAAGCATATGTAGCGATATATTCAACAGATGGAATGGGTTTAGCAGTAATAGACAAAGAAGTTGTTGAAAATGGTGGAAAAAACTGGTATATGGTAGGAATAAGTAAATATAGTAAATTAGGTAATTTAACTACTTTAGCAACAGACGTTTATGAAGATAAACTTGCAGAAGAAATAAATACTAAGATGAATGAAAAATATAAGGAATTTGATGGAAAAGTATATACAACAGGAGAAGGTGGATGTTTACTAGATTATAAACTTGATGATGAATTAAAAGAAAACATTAAAAAAGATGTAAAAATAAAACATGTAGGTATGAATTCAATAACATTTGAATATAAAGGAAAGAAATATAAAGCAAAAGAGTCTATTGAT
>CANPXI010000116.1 GCA_947585885.1 uncultured Bacilli bacterium | reverse complement strand
CTGAAAAAATATTTGAGTGTCCAAAAGAAGATTAAGTTCAAGGGTAATACCTTTGAATTTTTTTTCTTCTTTTACTTTTATAAATAATTACTTCGTGGTAAAATATAAAAGGAGAGTAGGTGAAGATACATGAATAGTATTACTATATTAGCTTTGATAGGAATATATACTGTTGGTTTAATATTAATAATAATAACTATTTATGGTATACGTAAAAGAACTAGAAATAAATTAGAGAATGAATTAAGTAGACTTGAAACATTAAAAAATTTAATTATATCTTCTGGAATATTAAATGAAATGGATAAAGTTAAATCTCTTATAAATAATGAAACATTAGAAAAAAGATATAAAAAATGGGAAAAAAGATATAAAAATATAGAAGAAAATGAGATGTCTAAACTTACTGATAAATTACTTGAGATAGAAGGCTTAATTAAAGATGGAAAGTTTAAAGAGGCTAGTTTTTCACTTGCTAGATGTGAGTTAGATATTTATTATGTTAAAACTGATATGGAACTTTTAATTGATAGTATACGTGATATTACTATGAGTGAAGAAAGAAATAGAAATGCAGTTACTAAATTAAAGGCTTTATATAGAGAAGTTGTCACTAAATATAATAATAAAAAGAGTGACTATAAAGGTATGGAAAAAAGTATTGATTTACAGTTTGATAATATCAATAAACTTTTTAGTGCATTTGAAAGAGTAATGGAAGATAATGATTATGAAGAAGTAGGTAAAATAGTTCATGCTTTAGATGACTTAATTAATAATTTGAAAATAGTTATAGAAGAAACACCTACAGTTATTTTAATGTGTAAAATGGTTATACCTAAAAAAATAACTGAACTTAAAAGTTTAGCATCTAAAATGAAAAAAGATGGATATAATATTGAATATATTAATTTGGAATACAATATTGAAGAAGCTGAGAAGAAATTAGAAGATATATATGATAGATTAAAGGTATTAAATTTAGAAGACTCTATATTTGAACTTAAAACAATGCTTGATTATTTTGAAAGTTTATATGGGGACTTTGATAAAGAAAAGCAAAGTAAGAAAGAGTATGAAGAGTATATAAATTCAATAGGTGAAAAATTAAATAGACTTACTAAAGTTATAAAGAATATATATTCTGAACTTGGTGAACTTAAAGAAACTTATGCACTTACTGATGAAGAAATTAAGAGTTTAGATGGAGTAAGTAAAGAAATAGCTGAAGAAAAAGATAATTTTAAAAATATTAATGATAGAACACTTACTAAGGTAACACCATATTCTAGACTTAGTAAAGAATGTGAACTTATAAGTGTTAGAATTGCAAAAAGTGAGGATAAACTAGAGACTATAATAAAAAGTTTAGGTAGTTTAAAAGAGGATGAAGTGCGTGCACGTGATCAATTAACTGAGATAAGAGGAATTTTAAGAGATGCTAAATCTAAAATTAAGGAATATAAACTCCCTGTTATACCTAAAAATTACTATGTAGAGTTAGAAGAAGCAAAAGAGGGAATTAAGAGTATAAATGAAGAACTTGCTAAAAAACCAATAATAATTAATTCACTTAATACTAGAGTTGATACAGGAAGAGATTTAGTTTTAAAGTTATATTCTTTAAGTAATGAACTTGCTAAAACTGCAGCAATGGCAGAAATGGCTATTGTATATGGTAATAGATATCGTTCAACATATAAAGAAGTAAATCAAGGTTTAATAAAAGCCGAGAAAGAATTTAAAAGAGGAGATTATCGCACTAGTTTGGAAACAAGTTTAAATACATTAAATGTAGTAGAACCTGGAATACATAAGAAACTTATGAGTGCATATGAAAAATAGGAGGGTTTATGGCAAAGAAAAAAGTAAAAAAAGAAGAAATAGATAGAAAACCTTTCGCATACTCTAAAGAATTACAAGGGTTAATACTTGTACTAATCGGGTTACTTGGTTTTGGTAATTTTGGTATAGTAGGTAGTATAGTAAAAAACTTTGCAATATTTCTTTTTGGTAATTGGTATGTTTTAGGACTAGTTATATCAATAATATTAGGTGTAGTTTTAATAATAAAAAGAGAAAAACCAAATTATTTAAGTGCAAGACTAATTGGTGTTTATACCGTATTAGTAGCAATACTTCTTTTTTCTCATTTAGAATATGTAAAAGATAATAGTTTAGTTGGAATGGATATACTAAAAACAACTATGAATAATATACTCGCAGCTTTTGATAGTTTGGCAATGCTTAAGTATACAGGTGGAGGAATAATAGGTGGTTTATTTGCATGGGCTTTTGTTACTTTATTTGATGTAACTGGAACATTAATAGTATGTGTAGTAATTGGAATATTTGGAATAATAATGTTATTTGATATAACTTTACTTGATTTATTAAAGATGATAATTAAACCATTTAGAAAGAAAAAATCTGTAGAAGAAATGGCAAAAGAGGGAGAGAGAGATTTAGAAGAACGTGAAAAGGAAGAAGACGATGGAAGAGTACTTATAACTAATATAAATGAAATTACTCATAGAGAACCTACTCCAGAGTTAAAAACTGAAGAGGTTGAAATGAGTGTAAGTGAAGGACCAAAAGGAGATTATGTTCTTCCACCACTTGATTTACTAGTGGGAAGTAAGAATAAGGGTAAAGTAAATAGTACTGAATTTATTACTTCAAATAATAAGATACTTGAAAGGGTATTTAATGATTTTGGAATAAGTGGAAAAGTAGTACAAGTTCATGTAGGGCCTACTGTAACACAATACGAAGTAGAAGTAAAAGCAGGGACTAAATTAAATAAAGTACTTAGTATTAATAGAGAAATAGCTCTTGCTCTTGCTGCAAAAGACGTAAGAATACAAGCACCTATT
>CANPXI010000115.1 GCA_947585885.1 uncultured Bacilli bacterium | reverse complement strand
TTATCACATATAACTGTTTCTTCAATATATTCTACAATATCTTTGTGTGTAAAATTAAAATCTCTTTCAACTTTAGCAATTTTTTTATCTATTTCTTCCTTATATTTTTTATAAAATTCTCCTTGTGAAGATTTCAAAGGTTCAAATTTATCTTTTTCAGATAAAAGTAACATTGCTAATAACTTCCAAGGTCTTTCTCTTAAGCCAGTTTCCTTATATTCATTTAATTTAAAATTATATAGTTCTATTAAAGTCATTTTAAAAACCTCCTTGCTTTAATATTGTACCATAAAGTCAAGCAATTTTATATGACAAAAATATACGAAATTTATAGCCTACACCATAAGTTTTGTTTATATTCTACTATTCTGACATACAAAAAAGCCCTTAAATCGGACTTTTTGAAACATTGAAATGTGTAATTTTTAACGTTTACTAAATTGAGGTGCACGTCTTGCTTTCTTAAGACCATATTTCTTACGTTCTTTAATTCTAGCATCACGAGTAATCATACCAGTTCCCTTTAAAGTTGGTCTATAAGCTTCAGAATTAACTTCCAAAAGGGCTCTAGAAATACCTAATCTAATCGCACCAGTTTGTCCACTAAAACCTCCACCTACAACTTTAACATCAACATCATAACTATCTTGTGTACCAGTTAAAATTAAAGGTTGTTTTAAATCCATTACTAAAGTTTCATAAGGCATATATTCGTTAACATCCATACCATTAACTGTAATCTTACCTTTACCACTCTTTAAAGTAACTTGAGCTACACTTCTTTTTCTTCTACCAGTAGCTTTATATACATTCTTATCAGCCATAATTCCTCCTATAACTCTATCTTTTCAGGTTGTTGAGCTTCATGCTTATGTTCGCTTCCTTCATAAACAAATAATTTCTTATACATTTGTCTACCAAGTCTATTCTTTGGAAGCATTCCTTTAACTGCTCTTTCAACCATTTCAACTGGATATTCACTCTTCATAATTTTAGCAGTTCTTTCTCTTAAACCACCTGGATATCCACTATGGTTATAATAAACCTTTTTATTTAACTTATCTCCAGTAAGATTAACCTTACTAGCATTAATAATAATAACAGCATCTCCACAATTAACATGAGGAGTAAATGTTACTTTATGTTTTCCACGTAGAATATGTGCAGCCTTAGTAGCAACTCTACCTAAATTTTGCCCTTCAGCATCAATTAAATACCATTTAGTAGAAACGTCTTCTTTTCTTAACATAAATGTCTTCATATTTTTCTCCTTCTCTATCCTTAATATATATGCCTTCCCACAGCAATATATCAAAAGATAATAAAAAAATGTACCGTGTATCATTATACAATATAAATATGCGAAAAGTCAACAAAAATAAGCATTAAAACCAAACATAAAACATAAAAATAAGTTGACAAGTGAAAACTAACATTATAAAATTAATATGAGAATAAAGAGATAGTTGGAGGAATTAAATAAAATGAAAAAAAGAAATAATAAATTAGTAATCATAATATTTGTTTTACTAATAATAATATGTGCTTCCTGCGGTACAGTAGGACTACTAGCAAGTAAAAACGAAGGAAAAGAAAAAACAGAAGAACCAAGTGATGGAAATTATCAAGTAGTATTTAGGTATTACTTAGATGGTGATTCAGTAGAAGAAATAACTGAACAAGAATACCTAGAACAAGAAAATCCAGAATTCGAAGGTGCAGTTGAAAAAATTCCACTATATACATTTGAAAAATATGACTGCACTAAAGGAATAACTGGTGCATGGAACGAAGAAGAATGGAAATTCGTAACTGATGAATTAACTGCAAACACAACTTGTAGATTATACTTTACTAAAAACGTACACAATATGACTATAAAAGCAGTTAATGCAGTACTTCCAAATAATACAGAAGAACAAGAATATGAAATACAAGTAAATAAAGATTTAACTGTAAAAATAAAACCTAATGATGGATACGTTCTAGATAAAACAACTGGAATACAATGTACTAGTGATGCAAAAGCTGAATATAACGAAGAAACAAACGATTTAAAAATAACAAACGTAACAAAAGATAATACAGTATGTACAATATCATTTAAAATAAGTGATTTAAAAGTAGAAGTAAGAGTTGCAAATGGTAATGCTGAAGAATCAACAAAATCAGTAAGTTATGGTGGTTCAGCAACATTTAACATAAAACCATCAGAAAACTATGTATATGAATCAGTAACATGTACAAATGGACAAAAAGCAACATACAACATTGGTAACCAAACATTAACAGTATCAGGAATAACTAAAGATACAGTATGTAGTGTACAATTTAAACCATTAAAATATAAAGTTACACTTAAAGTAGTCGGAGGTACAATCGCTGGAGGTTCTGCTACACAAGAAAAATCAGAAGGACAAAACGCATCATTCGGAATTGATCCACAAGATGGATACACTTCAGAAAAAGAAAGCTTAGATTGTGGTG
The DNA here is from genome assembly GCA_947585885.1 of uncultured Bacilli bacterium. Lineage (GTDB taxonomy): Bacteria > Bacillota_I > Bacilli_A > RF39 > UBA660 > MGBC139354. The sequence continues at coordinate 457 of CANPXI010000115.1, read as the reverse complement.
CTGGTGTTAAATCTCTATATGAAGATGGTGCTGTAACAGTATATGACGTTAATAAAGATATAACATGTACTCTAACACTTAAAAAATCAAGCTAATTAAAACTGGAAATTTCCAGTTTTTCTTTTTATCTAATTTATAGTATAATTTACTTATGACGTGGAAAATAAAAAATATAGAAATAAAAAACAAAGTAGTACTAGCACCCATGGCCGGAATATCTAATAAAAGTTATAGAACAATAATAAAAGAAATGGGTGCTGGTTTAATATACTCTGAAATGGTTAGTTCCATGGGTCTTACACATAACAGTAAAAAAACAATAGACTTAATTAACTTTAGTGACTCTGAAAGACCCATAAGTATCCAAATATTTGGTCACGATACAGACTCTTTCATAACTGCAGCAAAATACATAGAAAATAACTTTCACCCAGACATAATAGACATAAACATGGGT
>CANPXI010000114.1 GCA_947585885.1 uncultured Bacilli bacterium | reverse complement strand
TTTGGGTTTATTTCTATGTACATTTTTGTACATTCTCTTATTCCCATTTTTGTACATTCTTATAGTATCATTAACAAGAGTTAGGTAATTTTCAATTATATAAAAGATATTTTACTTGAATAATTATTTGTTTATGTTATAATTTATTTTGTAAAAACAAAGAGAAAGAGGAGTACAAAACTAGAGTTTTATAGAGAGTTAGTGGTTGGTGGAAACTAATAGATGAAGTTTTGGAAGGTAGCTTTTTAGTTGTTTATCTGAAAGATAGTAGGATAAAACGTAAGATATGCGTTAAATATTTGAGTAAGAAAAGGTGGTACCGCGAACTAATTCGTCCTTGAGTTGTTCGTGGTTTTATTTTTGTTAAGGAGGATTATTATGTTAGATAAAAAGTATGATCACTTGAGTGTTGAAAAGGATAAGTATGATAAATGGCTTAAAGGTAAGTATTTTGAAAGTGGAGACACTAGTAAAAAACCTTATGCTATAGTTATACCTCCACCAAATGTAACAGGGAAACTACATTTAGGACATGCTTGGGATACAACTTTACAAGATATTATTATAAGATTTAAAAGAATGCAAGGGTATGACGCATTGTGGGTACCTGGGATGGATCACGCGGGTATTGCTACTCAAGCTAAAGTTGATGCTAAGTTAAAGAGTATGGGTATTAACCCAAGAGGAATTACTCGTGAAGAATGGCTTGATTATGCGTGGGATTGGAAAAAAGAATATTCAGAAAATATAAGGAGTCAATGGGCTAAACTTGGGCTTAGTTTAGATTATACAAAAGAAAGATTTACACTTGACGAAGGACTTAGTAAAGCAGTTAGACATGTTTTTGTCACTTTATATAACGAAGGCCTTATTTATAGGGGAGAGAGAATTATTAACTGGGACCCAGAAGCAATGACAGCTCTTTCTAATGAAGAAGTTATTTATAAGGATGTACCTGGTGCATTTTATCATATTAAATATTTTATTGAAGGAACAAATGATTATTTAGAAGTTGCTACAACTAGACCTGAGACTTTATTTGGAGATACTGCTGTTGCTGTTAACCCAAATGACGAAAGATATAAAAGTTTAATAGGTAAAAATGTTATATTACCAATAGTTAATAAGTTAATACCTATTATAGGGGATGAACACGCTGACCCTGAGTTTGGTACTGGTATTGTAAAAATAACCCCAGCACATGACCCTAATGACTTTGAAGTAGGAAATAGACATAATTTAGAGAGGATAGTTGTTATTAATCCTGATGGGACAATGAACGAGAATGCACTAGAATATAAAGGACTTGATAGGTTCGAATGTAGGAAGAAATTAGTAGAAGATTTAAAAAAACAAGATCTTTTAATAAGTGTAGAAGAGATTACCCATTCAGTTGGACACTCTGAAAGAACTGATGTTATGGTTGAACCTTACTTAAGTCGTCAATGGTTTGTTAAGATGAGACCACTTGCTGATAAAGTGTTAGAAAATCAAAAGAATAAAGATACTAAAGTTAATTTTATACCTAGTAGATTTGAAAAAATTATGAATCACTGGATGGAGATTACTTATGACTGGTGTATTAGTAGACAACTTTGGTGGGGACACAGAATTCCTGCTTGGTATAAGGACGACGAAGTTTATGTAGGAATGGAAGCACCTGAAGAAGAAGGATGGGTACAAGACGAGGATGTATTGGATACTTGGTTTAGTAGTGCACTTTGGCCTTTTAGTACTTTAGGTTTTCCAGAAGAAACAGATTTACTTAAAAGATATTATCCTAATAATGTGCTAGTTACTGGGTATGATATTATTCCATTTTGGGTTAATAGAATGACTTTCCAAGGACTACATTTTACAGGAACAAGACCTTTTAAAGATTGTTTAATTCACGGGCTTATTCGTGATAAAATGGGTAGAAAGATGAGTAAGAGTTTAGGTAATGGAGTAGACCCAATGGATGTAATTGAAGAATATGGGGCTGACGCATTAAGATTCTTTTTATCCACTAGTAGTGCTTTAGGACAAGATTTAAGGTATGATGAAGAAAAAGTTAAGTCTACTTGGAACTTTATTAATAAGTTATGGAATGCTAGTAGATTTTGTCTTATGAATTTAGAAGATTTTAAAGAAATGGACTTTAGTGATTTAGAGAATAAAGATAAGTGGATTTTAAGTAAATTAAATAAAGTTATAAAGAGTGTTACTAAGAGTATGGAAAAGTATGAATTTAATAATGCAGGTAATTTACTTTATTCATTTATTTGGGAAGACTTCTGTGACTCTTATATAGAGATGAGTAAGTTTAGTTTAGATAAGGTAAGTACAAAGAGTACACTTATTTATGTTATTTCTTCTATTTTAAAGATGCTTCATCCATTCATGCCTTATGTTACTGATGAAATTTATGATATGTTACCTATAAAAGATGCAGAGAATATTATGATTAGTAGTTATCCAGTAGTTAATAAAGATTTTAATTTTGAAAGTGAAGAAGTTTTAATAGAAGACGAGATTTCATTTATAAAATCATTTAGAAATGTTAGACAAGAAAATAATATTAGTAAAGATTATAGTGTTATTCTTTATGGAGATAAAGATTATTCTTTAATTATAAAGATGCTTAAGTTAGAAGATAAAATTATAAAAGAAGAAATTAATAAACAATCATTTAATGTACAAGTAGGTGATTTTAAAGCAGTTATTTATTATGAAAAAGTTATTACAGAAGAAGATATTAAAGAGAGAGAGAAACAAATAGAAAGTTTAAAACAAAGTATTAAGAAACGTGAAGGACTTTTAAGTAATAATAACTTTGTAAGTAAAGCACCTAGTAATTTAGTAGAAGATGAAAGAAATAAATTAGAAGAAGAGAAAAGTTTACTTGAAACTTTAGAGAATAATTAAAATGAAAAAATTTTTAAAAAGATATAACAACAAAAGTTATATTTTTTTGGGAACA
>CANPXI010000113.1 GCA_947585885.1 uncultured Bacilli bacterium | reverse complement strand
CTGAAACGTTTTCAGTTTTATTATACCAACCAGCAAATTCACGATAGTCTGTATTCAAATTTGATAAATCTTCTAATACTACAGGTTCATTTTCAAAAACATCAACTTTTTTTGTTTGTTCTTTACCTTCACCATCTACATATTTATATGTAATTTGGTTTTTTGTTTCAAAATTCAAACTCTCATAACTTATAGTATATGTTTCAGGAAGATAAGCAAATTTATCTCCATCGAAATCTATTTGATAACTTATTTCCTTTTTGCTTTCCTTACCATCTCTATCAATTTTAAATAATACCATTACCCAACCTTGTGCATATTCTTCAGGAGTTGGAGTATATGTTTTAGTTTTACCATCTTCTGTATTTAGAATAAGAGTCCATGTATTAGCAAAATCTTCATATCCTTCAATATCTTTACCAGGATATTCAATTTTAATAGGTACAAAATATCCAGTTGTTGTTTTAAAACCTGAAGCAGAACCCAAAGTTTGTTCTTTTATTGTTCCTTCTAATCCTTTTTTACTATAATGTTCTTCTTGTTGTTCTAATTTTACTTTAACTTCATTTGTTGCACTAGAATCAAATGAATAACTAGTTAATTCCCTATCTTCTGTAGTTTGTTGTTCTTGTCCTGAGTTTGGTTTATATACGTCATAATTACCAAAGTTACCTTTAGATGTATCTTGTAACTTTAAGCCGCTCCAATCAATTGTTACAGTATATGGAGCATATTCTTTCCCTTCACCATCAATATCTACTGTAATAGTGAAATATTTTTCATCTGGAGAAAGTGCTCCACTATCTTTTCCAATAGGTGATAAAGCTTTTAATATATATAATTTACCTGATTCACCAATATCATTACCCACTATTTTTAAAAATTGATCATCATTTTCATCATCATGAAAGAATTTAACATCAATTGTTTTACTATCTTCTGCATAATCTATTCCATCGTGATTAACAACCTTTAAAAGTAAACCTAGATAATATAAAGTTTTATCTGTATCAAAAGGATATCTATCATCTTGATCAGCTTCATCTCCAAATACACTTTCATCATCGAAAATTGGTAGAACTCCTGAAACTTTATACTTATGTTCATCTGATGTATCAGGTGTAACAATTACAGAATAACCATCTTCAGTATCAAACCATCCGTTCTCGTCATATTGTCCTTTATCACTTTCTGTCAATGATTCAACAGTAAATTTTGAAGACTTTTCTAATATAGCTTTACTATAATCAATTGTATATAGAACTGGTAAATATTCTTTTCCATTTCCATCCCAGTCTACACTAATATAAAATTTACAATTATTAGGCTCATCTTTGCAAGTTGTACTTAAAGGTATTTGAGATAAAATTGTTAAATTACCTTCATCATCAAATTCTTCTTTTTTAAATGATTTTTTTACATTTGAAGTTTCTAAACCAGAAGTTGCATCTTTTAATTGAACTATTATATCATCAGCTGGTTCAATACCTTCTGGTAATTCTATTTTAAAATCAAAGTAAAATCCTTTTTCATTACCTTTGCCAAATACTATTTCATTTAATTCTTGTTCAACTAAAGTACCGGTTAAATTATATGTATTTTTCTTTGATTCATCTGGGTCTAATTTAGGAGTTTCACCTTTTTCATTTTTGTTAACATCACGATCATACCCCCAATCAGACATTTGTTCAGTGTCTTTTTGAGTAGCAGTTCCTAATTCTATCTTTTCTACTTCTGAATCAGTTTGAAACTTTAATTCACTATAATCTATTGTATATAAAGTTTCTCCGTACTCTTGTCCTTCACCATCTAAATCAACAGTTATTTCTATTTTCTTACCAGTTTCACCAGGTATACTCCATAAAACTACTATACCAGGCTCTTTATCACTAGTTTTTGTTTTAATATCAAAATCTTTATATGTTGCTTTAACAGTTGTATCTTCTTTTATTGTAACTACTGTTTGTTGAGTTAACCCTGGCACTTCAATTACAAATGGTAGATAATATCCAGTTTTATCATCACCTGTAAACCCTGCTTTATTATTAATGTTATCATACTTTAACATTAAACCAGTTAACTTACCATCTTGATATTCTAATTTATCATAAAGTTTACTAATATCTTCTTCACTAATTCCATAAGCAGTATTTAAAGCAGTTTTATATTCGTTTTCTTTAGCTTTATCAAACTTAATTTCTGCTTTAGATACCTCAGCATAATATTCGTAATCTATCCATTTTATATTTAATTTAGCATCTAATTCTGGAGTATCGTCTGCTTTTAAAGCTTTACCTGTAACACTCCATTTATCATTTTCTGTAGGTGCTGTATTAATAGTTCTTTCTATTTTATATACAGCCATTTTACCATAAAGTTGTTCTTTTATCTTTTTATAATCTGTTAATGGTGCATTTATACTTCTTGCTGCAATCATAACATCTTGAGTTGTTAAATCGTGTTGTGATGTAAAAACATGTTCACCTATAACATAAGCCCAAGTTATTTGTTTTTTATTTAGTTCTTTACCTAAATCATCCATTGTCATTTCTCTAGCAAAGACAGATGTAATTCCTATAAAGAATGTAAAGAACGTAAATAATATAAACTTTCCATATTTTTTCATATCTTTCTCCTTTCTATTATTGTAATACAACTACTCTATTCACTGTTACTGTAGAGCCATCACTTAAAGTTAATATAACTTTATCACTAGAACCATTTACTTCATCACTTGGCATTGATTCACCAGCAAATTTATATTTACCATTGTATGTATAACTTACATAACTACTAAATGGTTGTCCATCTTTTGTAACACTTACACTATATGACATTTTTCCACCAACTAATTCTAGAGTATTTGGTGTAAGAGTCATCACATATTCAGATGGTTTAGCTGTTACTGTTATTGTTTTAGTATTACTTTTACCATTTGATGTAGTAGCTGTTACTATTACAGTTCCTGCTTTCTTACCAGTTAATCTACCACTT
>CANPXI010000112.1 GCA_947585885.1 uncultured Bacilli bacterium | reverse complement strand
TTCTGCGCCTATATCATCTATTAAAAGCACGTCAGAGTTTTCTAGTTCATTATATGTTTGCTCATATAAACCATTCTTATTACTAAAACTATCTTTTAATTTTTTTAAAAGTGTTGGGTAATACACGCTTACACAAGTAATACCTTTTTTACTAAGTTCATTTAAAACTGCATTTATTATATAACTTTTTCCTGAACCGAATGAACCATATAAATAGCATCCTTTTTTATTTGGATAATTTTTAAGAAAATCTTTTATATATATAAGTATTTCTTCTCTTGCTTTATCATCAGTATATATTTTATTTAAAGATGCATTTCTTAAAACACTTGGAGTTTCATAAAAAGTAACGTGACTTTCTGTTTTTATTTTTTCTTTCTCATATTTACATGGAATATATGAAAATATTAAGTTATCATTTTCTACTTTTGGAAAATTAACAAAACCTTGTACTTCATTTTTACATTCTTCTAAACATTTACAATTCTTACAGTTTTCTAAAGAGTCAACAGTGCTTTCTAATTTAGTAGTATATTTCATAAGAATACTTTCATCTATATCAAGTCTATAAACTAAATTTGCAAAATTTTTATTTTCTTTTGCTAACAAGAAATTTTTTCTATTTTCTTTTTCTAAATCTTTTTTTGACTTTATTAGTTCATTTATGTTTTTCATACGTACTCCTTTAGAAATTCTTCAAATTCTTCTTTTACTTCTTTTTTTATTTCTTCTTTTTCTTGTTTTTTGTTAAACCATTCAGGTATTATTTCTTCTTTTTTATTTTCTTTTACAACTGCCTTTTTGTGAAGTTTTTTATGAGATTTTTCTGCATATTCCATTGCTTCTTTTGCTGTTTCTAGTCCTGCTCTTTTCCATTCAGCGGCGATTACTTCAATATATGACTTTACTAATCTATTATTCTGAGTTTTTAATATATAATCTATTAATACATTACATACTGCTGGGTTTAGTTTTAAGTCTACTAGAATCATCTCTAATATTTTCATATCTTTTAGAGTAGGCCTTACTCCTTTATATTTACTTTTTAAAAAGTCATATGGCTTTGTTGTTTCAAATACATTTATCATTCTACCTAAATAACTATTATCCCCTTTAGCGCTTCTTAAATGTTCTGGTTGTGTTTTAAATATTAAACTTGGTAGTCTTCCATTATTATTAAATTCATAATATTTTCTTGTATTTGTCTTAAGTAATTCTTTATCTACAAGTCCTCTTTCATTTATACTTACTTTTAATATATCAGCCATTACATATGGATCTAAATTATATAAAAAACTTAAGTTAGTTATTAATTCTTTTGTTGTTTTTGTAAGAGCATTATCATTAAGTAACCCTTTAGGCATGCTTGAAAGTAATGCATCAAAATCAAATATAGTCTCATATGATAATGGTTGTGTTATTTTTTTTCTTATTTCTTCTCCATTTTCAAGTTCAAAATTTGTATAACTTTTACTTTTAAAAGTCATATCAAAAGATGATGTTATATCTTTATAACCATTTAAATTTATTCTAGGTACTTTAAAATAATTTTTAATTCTCATATATTCTTCTTTTCCTACATTATTATAAAATACCATGTTAAATACAGGATGATTAAAAAATTCATGTACTGTTAAAGGACTATATAACTCATATACGTATGAATTAACACTGCCCTCCATATAATATGTTTTTAAAAGGCCAATTCCTTCTAAAGCAATTCTTGCACTTTTAATTTCATTTAAACTTATTCCAAGATTAGTCATTAAATGATGATGAGTCATTTCACTACTTATATAGTTATTTACTTCTAATTCATTATAAAGTGAATTATATAGCGTTATAGCAGTTGCGCCTATTATAGGCATATAAAGCATAGATAAAACTAGTTTATCACTTTCATTTAATAAACTTTTATTTACAACTTGATATATATCTGCTGGAAGTAATGCTATATCTTTCACTTTTAATCACCTAATTTAATTGTATATTAAAGTAATATGTTTTTCAAGAAAAGAAAAAAGAAAATGACTATTAAAATTCTAGTCATTTATTATACAAGCATAACTAAACTTTTTTAATTAAAAATATCTTTTTTACATTTATTATCAATTCTTTGCATATTTTTTGATTATTTTGCATTTTATTTGTAAATATTTGAAACTAAAATTTAAAAATGAATAAATTTTATTAACAATTTTAATTATCAGATTTTGCACAACTATTACTTACTGATGGTATATAAGGATCGTTTGTAGAACCAGATCCTTTTAATGTGACACATGATTTTAGAGATAAAATTGGACGCACGACGTAAACCGAAGAATCGACGCTGGCAATATACAATGAACCTGGATAACTAGTAGAACCACTCACTTCGAACACGCTCGAGTAGCTGCCGCAGTCATATGGACTCATTGTCCACCAGATTTTATCCTTTACTGAACTACCACCACTACTATTTAAATAGTAGTAAGATGATGAATTAGTATTCCATAATCCTCCTGCATATACTACTTCATCTGCTGTCATTAAGGCTATTGGTTCATCTAATAAACCATTTCCTCCTGAAGCAATACTTGCACTAAACATATCACTTTCTCTTCCACCATCTGTTGTTGCATCCCCATATAATTCTTTTTTATTATCAGTTGTATTCAACCCGCATTTGAATGATGGATGATTTAAACTTAGTCCTAATCTATAATATGCTGCATAGTACATATAGGTTGATCTGTATTCGTCACCACTTCTATCATTACAATATATTGCTGTTTTACTTATGTATTTACCATAATTAGTTTTTAAATTTTCTTCATACCATTTATCTATTGTTTGTTTTATTGTACTTGAAGTATTTTGATTAGTTCTATTCTTTAATAGACTACCAGATGATCCATACATATATCCTACATACATGGAATTATTATTTGTTAAGTTATATGCTTGAGGGCTTTCTATATATGCATTTGTTACATCATGTCCAGTTCCATGATACAAAAGTCTTAAG
>CANPXI010000111.1 GCA_947585885.1 uncultured Bacilli bacterium | reverse complement strand
ACCAATGGCTACGCGTATGCGTTCTACGTGTTCGGTTCGAGTGATCCTGGAACCTTGAGCAGCGTCATCGTAAGCGGTTCGGAAGTCGTGCGTCCAGCCCTATCTCTTAAATCTTGTGTTTCTTTAACTGGTAATGGAACTAGTGATGACCCTTATATAGCTAGTATGGATGATTCTTGTGCTAATGCTGATAATTAGGAACTAATTTAATTATTAGTTTCTTTTTTTTGGTGTTTTTGATATACTTTAATGTAGGTGTTTTATATGGAGAGAGAAAAGATTAGAAATTTTTCAATAATAGCGCATATTGATCACGGGAAGAGTACTCTTGCTGATAGAATTTTAGAGATTTGTGGGAATGTAAGTGAGAGAGAAAAAAAAGATCAAGTGCTTGATTCAATGGAACTTGAAAGAGAAAGAGGTATTACTATTAAGTTAAATGCTGTTGAACTTAAGTATAAAGGATATACTCTTCATTTAATAGATACTCCAGGACATGTAGATTTTAGTTATGAAGTTAGTAGAAGTTTAGCTGCATGTGAGGGAGCTATTTTGGTAGTGGATGCTACTCAAGGAATTGAAGCACAAACTTTAGCTAATCTTTATCTTGCTATGGAAAACGATTTAACTATTATACCTGTTATTAATAAGATTGATTTACCTAATGCAGATGTAGAAAAGGTAAGTGAAGAGATTGTTAATACTTTAGGGTTTAAAAAAGAAGAGATACTTTTATGTAGTGGTAAGACTGGGGAAGGAGTAGAAGGGTTACTTGATGCAGTTATTTCTAGAATACCAAGTCCAGTTAGTAGTGAAAATGATTTAAGAGCTTTAATTTTTGACTCTTATTTTGATAGTTATAAAGGGGTTGTTATTTTAGTTAGAGTAGTAGACGGGTGTGTTAAGTTAAAAGATAAGATTAGAATGAAAGCTACTGGAGCCGTTTATGAAGTAATAAGTGTAGGAAAGACTACTCCAAAAGATAGTCCAAGAGAAGAGCTTAGTGCAGGAGAAGTAGGATATATTACTGCAAGTATTAAAAGTATAGAAGATGTAAAAGTAGGAGATACAATAGTAAGTGAGCACAGTAATTTAGTAGCGCTTCCTGGATATAAACCTATGAAACCAATGGTTTATAGTGGATTATTTCCAATTGATTCAAGTAAGTATGAGGCACTTAAAGAAGCTATTGCTAAGTTAAAGTTAAGTGATGCATCCTTAACTAGTGAACCAGAAAAAAGTGATGCATTAGGTTTTGGTTTTAGATGTGGTTTTTTAGGACTATTACATATGGATATTATAGAAGAGAGAATTGAAAGAGAATTTAATATTCCTCTTATTTTAACTAGTCCTAGTGTTATTTATGAAGTAGAACTTACTAGTGGTGAATTAGTTTATATAGATAGTCCTACAAAGATGCCTGAACAAAGTAAGATTAAGAGTATTAAAGAGCCTTATGTTAAAACTAATATTTTTGTACCTAATGAGTATGTAGGACCTGTAATGGAGTTATGTCAAAATAAAAGAGGAGTATATGTAAATGTAGTTTATATTAATAGTAAAAGAGTTAATGTTATTTATGAGTTACCTTTAAGTGAAATTGTTTATGACTTTTTTGATAAACTTAAAAGTAGTACTTCTGGGTATGCTTCTTTTGATTATGAGTTTATTGGTAATAAAGTAAGTAAACTTGTTAAATTAGATATTTTATTAAATGGAGAAATAGTTGATGCACTTAGTATTATAGTTCATAAGGATGATGCGTATAATCGTGGTAAATTAATAGTAGAAAATTTAAAGAAGATTATTCCAAAGCAATTATTTACTGTACCTATTCAAGCAAGTATAGGTTCTAGAGTTATTGCAAGAGAAACTATACCTGCGCTTAAAAAGAATGTTCTTGCTAAGTGTTATGGTGGAGATGTATCAAGAAAAAGAAAGTTACTTGAAAAACAAAAAGAAGGAAAAAAACGTATGAAGCAAGTAGGTAGTGTTGAAGTGCCACAAGAAGCATTTTTGTCAGTTCTTAGTGTAGATAAGAAAGATTAGTTATTAAAACTAATTTTTTTCTTGATAAATTATTATAGTTATTGTAAACTTATTATAGAGTAAAAGGGAGTGTAAGTATGAACGCTACTTATTATATATTTAAGATTTTACAAGTGTGGTCATGGTTTATATGTGCGACTCTCATTTTTTCGTTTTTAGTTATGTTTTGTGGCTTTAATATGTTTAAAAAAACTACTACTAAAGAGACAAATGCGTTTATTCCTATGTATAATTTACTTATACTTTTAGATATAGTAAAGATGCCTAGAATTTATTTTGTTTTACTTTTACTTCCTGTTATAAATTTAATAACTATTTTAGTAATTTTATATAGAATTAGTATTGTTTTTGGTACTAGTAAAAAGTTTTCTATTGGACTTATTTTGCTTCCTGTTATTTTTATGCCTATTTTAAATTATTTTAAACTTATGATAGTAGAAGATAGTGTAGAAGAAAAGAAAGATGATGTTACACCAGAGATGGTTAGTATGCTTACTCCTGAAGAGATAGAGATATTAAATACTGACCCTGTAGAAGAAGAAAAAGTGGATAATGTATTTAAAGCTCCTACAGTTAACGCGGCAGAAGTTCCTACATTTAAAGCAACTAATAGGGTTAAGTATGAAGAGATTGTTGGTGAACAACCAATTGAACCTAAAATTGAAAGGGTTACACCTGTAGAGGTTCAAGAAATTAAAACGACTAAGTTTATTAATGATATTAATGACGAAGATGATCAAATAGAAATTGTAGAACTTTAAAGCCTTGTGGCTTTTTTTCTTTCTCTCTTTGTAATAATGTGTTATAATCAAAATATAATAGAAAAGGTGAGTGATTATGAAAGTAAGAGTTATTAGTGCAATTATAGCATTAGCAATATGTATTCCAATAATCTTGAGTTTTGCAGTTAAAATGAGCAATCCTAGGTAGAATAAGGAATTGCTCATTTTTGATAGTTGTACAAT
>CANPXI010000110.1 GCA_947585885.1 uncultured Bacilli bacterium | reverse complement strand
AAAAAAGAATAAAAAGGGGTTGGCTAGTGTGATACTAGCACCAATTCGCCTAAAGTGAATTGGTAAGTCTATATACTAAATGAAAAGTGTCATTTTGTCAACAATTTTTTTAAAAAAATTATAAAAAAATTTACATATTGACAAACGTATTTTCGCATTGTAAAATGATAATGAGGAGATTAAGTATGGAACTAACTAGTATAAAAGGAATAGGAGAAAAAAATAAACTAATATTAAATAAGATGAACATATATAATATAGAAGATTTACTTGAGTATTTTCCTTATAGATACATAGAATATAAACTAGATAACATAAAAGAAGTAAGTGACAAAACTAATGTAATAATAAAAGGAAAAATAGACAGTACTCCTATAACTAGATACATAAGATCTAAACTAAACATAACTAACTTTAGACTATACTCTAATCAAAAAATGGTAAATATTGTTATATATAATCGTGCATTTATGTCTAAACAACTAACTCCAGGAAGAGAAATAACAGTAATAGGTAAATATGATGAAAAGAAAAATACCATATCTGCTACAAATATATTACTGAGTAATGTAATAGAAGGTTCTATTGAAAGTAAATATCACTTAAAAGAAGGAATAACTAATAAACAAATAACTTCATATATAAATAATGCATTAAATTTAAAAGTTAATGTAACTGACTATGTACCAGAATACCTTAATGACAAATACAAACTTATTACAAAAAATGATGCTATAGAAAAAATACATAGACCAAAGAGTATCAATGAAATAAAAAAAGCTAAATTAAAACTAATATATGAAGAACTATTTAAATTCATGTTTAAAATAAATTACTTAAAATACCTAAAAACAAAAGAAAATAAAAAATCAAAAAAAGAAGTAGACATAACTAAAGTACAAGAATTTATAAAAAATTTGCCATTTTCTCTTACAACAGATCAACAAAAAGCAGTAGAAGAAATACATAAAGATCTAACAAGTGAAACAAGAATGAATAGACTTCTTTGTGGAGACGTTGGAAGTGGTAAAACAATCGTAGGAGTAATTGCCTCTTTCGAATGCTTTTTAAGTGGATACCAAACAGCATTAATGGCTCCAACTGAAATACTTGCTTCACAGCACTATGAAAACATAAAAAACTTACTAAGTAAAACAAAAATGAAAGTAGCATTATTACTAGGTAGCACAAAAAAACAAGAAAAAGAAAAAATATATGAAGACTTAAAACAAGGAAAAATAGATTTATTAATAGGAACACACGCTATACTAAATGAAAAAGTAACTTTCAAAAACTTAGGTCTAGTAATAACAGATGAACAACACAGGTTTGGAGTAAACCAAAGGAATTCCCTAAGAACAAAAGGAATACTTCCTGATATCTTATATATGTCAGCAACACCTATTCCAAGAACATATGCACTTACTATATATGGTGATATGGATGTATCTCTAATAAAAACAAAACCAAGTGGTAGAAAAGAAATAAAAACAATAATTAAAAGTGAAAAAGAAATAAAAGAAGTACTATATATGATGCTAGAAGAAATAAAAAATAATCATCAAATATATGTAGTAACCCCTCTAATAGAAGAAAGTGAAGAAATAAGTGAAGTAAGAACGGTAACAGAATTAAAAGAAAAATTAGATGAAGCATTTAATCATAAAATAAAAATAGGACTACTTCACGGTAAACTAGATAAAACTGAAAAAGAAAAAGTAATGACAGACTTCAAAAATGGTAACACTAAAGTTTTAGTATCAACAACAGTTATAGAAGTAGGAGTAGACGTACCAAATGCAACAATGATGGTAATATTTAATGCAGAACGTTTTGGCCTTGCAACACTTCACCAACTAAGAGGCAGAATAGGAAGAAACTCACTAGACTCTACTTGCATCCTAATTGGACCTAAAAACAACAAAAGATTAAAAGTTTTAGAAGAAAGTACAGATGGGTTTTACATAACAGAAAAAGACTTTGAAATGAGAAGAGAAGGTGATTTATTTGGTGTAAAACAAAGTGGTGATATGGAGTTTAAAATAGCAGATATAAAAAGAGATTTTAAAATTTTACTAGAAGCAAAAAAAGATTCTGAAGAATTTTTAGCTAAAAATATAACAAATAACTTTAAAAATCAAGATAAATATATTAAAATAATAGACGAACTAAAAAGTTTAGATTAAAAAAGGAAGTGAGAAAAATGGGAAGAGCTCATGAAGTAAGAGCAGCTTCAATGGCAAAAACAGCCGCTGCTAAATCAAAATTATATTCAATATATGCAAAGGAAATCTATCAAGTTGCAAAAAATGGTGGAACTAATCCAGAAGGAAATCCAGCTTTAAAAAGAGTAATAGAAAAAGCTAAAAAAGAACAAGTTCCAGCAGATGTAATAAATAGATCAATTGAAAAAGTTAACAAAGGTGCTGGAGAAGACTACACAGTATGTGAATACGAAGCATTCGGTCCAGGTGGAAGTAACATGATAATCAAATGCTTAACAGATAATGTTAATAGAACAGTAACAAGTATCAAAACAGTTGCAAATAAAACTGCAGCTAAAATAGCTGGGCAAGGAGCAGTATCTTTTATGTATGAAAACCTATGTGTATTAGGAGTAAAAGGCTATACTGAAGACGAAATAATGGATACACTGTTTAATGCAGACATAGATGTAAAAGATATGGAACAAGATGGAGACATACTTTTAATATACGCTGCACCTACTGACCTTACAAATATGAAAAATGCTCTTGAAGCAGCATATCCAGGAATTAATTTTGAAGTAGATGAAATTGGTAAATATGCAAAAGATATGGTAACACTTGAAGGTTCAGATTTAGAAGCATTCAAAAAGATATTAACAATGCTTGATGAAGTTGACGATGTAAGCAATGTTTATCACAACGTTAATTTATAAAAAACATTGACTTTTTATCAAAAAAATATTATCATTTAATTAGCATAGTAGATAAAAATGCTATGCGAATCGCTCTTACGACAAAAGGTGAGAGTGTATTCAACCAAAACCCCCTGAAGGAGCGCAATAGCGCTCCATTTTTGTTGAAACCCTTTATTTATAAGGGTTTGTGA
>CANPXI010000109.1 GCA_947585885.1 uncultured Bacilli bacterium | reverse complement strand
CCACATAAACTTCTCCTTTTGTAGGTCTTTCTTGTCTATATAATAATTTTATTAATGTACTTTTTCCTGATGCGGTTGCACCTATTACAAATACAAAATCTCCTTTTGGAATTGATAGTGTAATGTCGCATAATGCTGTTACACCATTTTTATATTGCTTATAAACATTTTTTACTTCTATTAAATTCATTGGTACCTCCTTTATAATTATATCAATACATTCTAAAGTCATGAAGTGGTAGTTTATACCTATTTGTTCCCCCATATACTTCATAAGCATCTAGTATTGTTATAAATGCGCCTTTATCCATTTCTATTATTTTCTCTTTTAGTAATAAGTATTTTTCTGTGGGTACGACGCACATTATTATTGGCTTTTTATCTTGATTAAAACCAGTAGTTACTTTTATTTCACTTATACCACTTTTTATTTCATGAATTATAAATTCTTTTATTTCTTCTAATTTTTCGGAGTTAATGAATAATACTTTAGAATCACTTTTTCCTATTAATAATTTATCTACAACTGTACTTTCTAAAAATCTTATTAATAGTGTTATTATTAACATTTCAATTCCAAATATGAATGTACCAAGTATTATTATTAAAGCATTTATTATAAGAAGAGCTTGTCCTAGTTCCATTCCATATTTTTTATTAAATATGATGCCAAGTATATCTGTTCCTCCTGTACTATAACCAGCAAGATAAATCATTGTAGAGCCTATTCCAAATAATACACCAATTGTTATTATATTTAAGAACGGACTTGATAAGTGTATATTTAAGTATGTATTTATGTTTTCTGTTAAATATACACCTAGAGTATAAAACAAAGCACCTATGATACTTGGGGTAGTATCTTTTATACCTAATACTATGATGCCTATTACTATTAGAAGTAAATTTCCTACTAGTAATGTTGCAGATACATCAATATCAAATAAATATTTAAATATTATTGATATACCACTAACTCCACCAGTTACATAGTTATTAGGTACACAAAAAATATTAAATGTTATAGATAATAATAATATACCTAATAAAAATAATGCAAAATTAATCATTTTTTTATTTGCTTTTTTCATACTCTCTTTATCCTTTTTTAGTTATACATGTTAATTATAACAAATTATTATATATATTTCTACCCATATCAAGTTTAAACTATAAATAATATAGAATAATTTAACTAGTATTAAAATATACTATAATTGACAAATGTTATTAGATATGATAGCATTTAGTTAGAAGCAAATCGCTTCATAGTGTGATTTAAACGCACTATTTGACTCTGATGAATCGAAGTTTTGCCATTATTGGTAAAATACTTATGTAGAGACATTGGAGTCATTTTTTATGTTTAGTTAAATTTTTATCTAGTATGCTACCTTTTGTTTTAAATTTCCAATGTCTATATGGATCTAGCCAAATATTTCTTATATTATTTCTAGTGGAAGTAGTAATTCCAATGTTAAAATTAGGATAAATATCACATATATTTTTATGAATTGTTTTATATAATTTTTCTTTAGCAATAGTAGTTTTACCACGTTTATTAGTTTCTGGGTTCTTTACTAAGTTTAAATCATTTAATTTAAAGTTAATAGATCCTAGAATAATATCCATACATTGTAAAATCACATGATTTTTAGAATTTATTTCCACTATATCTTCCTTATTAATAAAAATATTAGTTTCAAATAAATTATTAAGATATAATATATGTTCTTTAAATTCATTACTTTTTTCTATGGTATCTGGAAGTTGATCAAGATATAATTTAAAATATATTTGATCTTCTTCTGGGTTTTCATTACAATAACTTATTCCAAAAGCATGCTTTATAAATTGGTAATATAATAAAAAATATTCTTTATCATATTTTTCTTTTTCTAATTTTTCAAACACATAAGCATTTTGTCTAAACATTATCCTTATTTTTACTTCACCATTTTTTATAAGTTTAAAAAATAAATTAATTAACTCTATATATTTTGAAAGATATGTTGCAGACACTTTAGACCATTTAACTTCTCCAAATAAATTTAATTCTGCTTTTTTATTATTTAAAACTTCATTTATGCTTTTTAATTTAGTATAATCTACTAAAGCACCCCCATAAAAATTACTATAATAATTACCTCGTTTATATGACTCATCTGAGTAAATTAAATATTGTTTTTTCATTTAAATCACTTCCTTCTTTACTGCTTCAGTTGCATTATATCTTTTTATTTATAAACTATCAAGAAAAAGATATAATTATTAAAAAAAATATAAAAAAAAATATAAAATAGACAAAAATTTTTTTAATTTTGGTTCTCGAATTTCTGGAGTGAAGTAAATTTTGATAAAACCTAGGTCAAACCTTAGAAAAACAGGTATTTTTGATGTTAAATTTTTAATACCTGTTTTTTTGCCATTTTTTGCTGTTTTTTTATGTTTTTCTAAAAAACGTATTTTAAGAAAAATTGAAAGCTATCTAAAATGCTATTTTAAGAATTTTTGATATCTAAAATCATGTAAATTATCTCTGTTATTTCTTCATTTATTTTTGCTAATGTTGTTAGTTCTTCTAATATTCTTGAATCTACTAAACTATCTTTTAAATCTACTTCACTTCTCAGCATATTAAATACTTTATTTACCTTTCTTTTACTCCACAACTACCTGTATATTTACTTCTTATAAGTGTAACCTTGCAATAAACACTACTTGTAAATTTACTACGTATATGGCACCTCACTTCCTTTAATTATATCTTATAAAGAGTAATTTATATTTTATAATTTTTATAAATTATTGTACATAAAAAGAGTAAGATTTTCTCTTAAAGTCCCTGCGTCCCGCGCGGTGGGTGCCGCGGTTCTTGAGCAGCATCGCCTCGGTTATCTGGCGGCCTATCCGAACGACCGGGTTCAGCGCGGAGAGCGGATCCTGGAATATCATGGATATTCTGTCGCCGCGTATCCTGCACATCTCGTCCTCGGGTATCTTGAGGAGATCCATGCCGTCGAAAAGTATCTCGCCGCCCTCGGTTATCGAGTTGCCGGCAAGGATGCCGAGTATCGCCTTACTCGTCACCGACTT
>CANPXI010000108.1 GCA_947585885.1 uncultured Bacilli bacterium | reverse complement strand
GCAAAATTCTTGATGTTCCTGTGGTTGACGCCTTTATGAAAACAAAAGAAGACGCAACTATACTTGCAAACTATATGATAAAAATAGGTGAATACTTTAATAGAAAAGTCGTATGCGTATTAACAGATATGGACTCACCCCTTGGTTACACAGTTGGTAATGCTTTAGAAGTAAAAGAAGCAAATATGTTTTTTCTAGGTAAACAAGAACCAAGACTTAAAAAACTAATAATAACTATTGCAAGTGAAATGGTATCTCTTGGCCTTAATATCCCACTAAAAGAAGCAGAAGAAAAAGTATATTTTATCCTAAGTAGTGGGCTTGCCTCTCATAAATTTAAAACTTGGATAAATAACCAAGGAGGTTCACTAAAAGATATAAAAATAAGTGATAACGTATACACTTATAAATCTAATATAGATGGTTTTATTAATGAAATAGACTCATTAAAAGTAGCTAACTTAGTAAAAGAACTAGGTGCAGGAAGAACAAAAAAAGAAGACTCAATTGACTTATCAGTTGGAATAGAATTTATCCACACTCTAGGTGAAAAAATAAATAAAGGTGATGACTTAATAAAAGTATACTATAATAAAGAAATAAAAGATTTAGATAAAAAACTAGAAGACTTAATAAAAATAGAAAGTATTAAAAAAGAACAAAAAGACATAATAATAGATGTAATAAAATAAAAGGAGAACTATGAAAAAAACATTAACCTTAATAACACTATTATTAGTCTTTTTTATATCCACTAATAACTTAAATGCTTTAACTAAAATAAGCATAAATGGTTTAAGTTTAGTACCTGAATTTAGTAAAAAAACAAAAGTATATAATGTTTTCACAAGTTCTAAAACTGAAATAATAACAATAACTGTAGGAAAAGAAGATGATGAAATAATAACTGGTGCAGGTAGTATTAGTCTAAAAAAAGGTCTTAATGTAATAGAAATACTTTCATATAAAAATAATGAATTAAGTGATAAATATACACTTAATATAACAAGAGGAATAGATGAACCAAATAAAAACGAAGCCCTACTAAAAACACTTACAGTTTCTGGTTATGACATAGACTTTAAAAGTGACATATTTGATTACACAATAAAAGCAAAAGAAGAAGATAAAGAAATAGACATAAATTATATAGGAACAAACCCAAAAGCAAGTATATCTTTAAAAGGAAACACATACTTAACACAAAAAGAAAACATAATTAAAATAAAAGTAATAAGTGAAAATAAAAAAAACACAAACACATACACATTAAAAGTATTAAAAGAAATAAAAGAAAACAAAAAAGATAAAAAAGAAAGTATATTTGATCAAAAAAAATTTTCTTCATTTGACTTAAAACTAATACGTTTAGGACTAATAACTCTATTTGCAGTCATAATGCTAACACTTT
Organism: uncultured Bacilli bacterium; assembly: GCA_947585885.1. Lineage (GTDB taxonomy): Bacteria > Bacillota_I > Bacilli_A > RF39 > UBA660 > MGBC139354. The sequence continues at coordinate 1,691 of CANPXI010000108.1, read as the reverse complement.
TCTTTCTTCTCTTCATAAAAAAACAAAAAACATTTAAATTAAAAGAATTAAATATAAAAAAGTTGTTAAAAAGAAAAAATACAAAGAACTAATAAAGTCCTTTGTATTTTACATAATATTCTTCAAAAGTTAAATCTTCATTATGAATAATAGTTGCTACTTCTACTCCAACATATCTATAATGCCAAGGTTCATAAACATAACCTGACTCATATACTTTATCTTTTTTATATCTCAAAATATAACCATATTTATAAGCGTTCTTTTGAAGCCAATCAAATTCAGGAGTATCTTCAAAATATTCTTCCAAGTACCATCCATCACTCACATCCATTGCAAGTCCTGTTTCATGTTCAGAGTGTCTTGGTCTAGCAGAATAAGTATCAGCTTTTTCTTTTCCATCACTTGCAGCATAATCAGTATACAAATCTGTTTGTTTTTCTTCACTTCTATAACCACTTAACAAGTTAAGAGTAAGTCCATCATTTCTAATAGCTTCTACCATTTTAAGCATAGCTTCTCCAGCTTCTCTTTGCATTCTTTCTCCTTCTACTTGTATAAGGTCACTTGGCACATATCCACTAGGTAAAGCATTATACTTATTAACAAGAACAAGTAAATCATTAGGATTATCTATAGTTTTAATATCTGTATAAAAAGGTTTATCAATACCAATATTTACTTCCATAATAGCTTGTTCGGCACTTACATTTTCTTCATCCATATACTTATCATATCTATCTATATTTTCAATATGAAAGTACTTAACTCCTAAATACTTAACTAAATTATCATTCTTATTTTCCATAGATAAAATATCATCCTTTTTAACTTTAGAATTAATAACCTCTATATCACTATTACTATAACCAAGATCCTTTAAATGATCTTTTACTTCATCACTTACAACATTAGATTTATTATTATCATTCTTATTATCACTATCACTAGTATTAAACTTTTTAAAAATTAAAAATACTAAAAAGCACAAAACAGCAACAACAAATATAAGAATAAACAAATTTTTATAATTAACTTTAACTCTTTTTCTTCTTCTTTTCACTTCTACCACCACTATAATTGTATCACAAAATAAACTATATAATTCATATTAATTAACAAATAATGTAAATAACCTAGTAATATAAATAAACTATTGACACCCATAAAAAAGAATAATAATATATAAATAAATAAAGGAATAGTGATTAAATGTCATACAGATATAGATATTTTTACAAAGATGGAACAGTTAAAGTAAGTGGTTGTTATGGAAAAAAAGCTACAGATATGTATAATGATTTTGATGGACTTATGGACTGGGATGAATTTAATAACTTAAGTGAAAAAAATATGACAACAAAAGAAATCTTAGAAATGGCTTTTAAAATATATAAAGGATTTCTAAAAGATTATTATAGAATTGAAATAATTAATGATGAAACAAATGAAGTAGTAGACTACATAGATGAAAGAGAAATAAAAGGAAAATAAAAATGGCTTATAGATATAGATATTTTTATAAAGATGGAACAGATGAAATAAGTGAATGCTGTGGTAAAAGACCAACATTAATGTATAATGACTTTGACGGACTTATGGACTGGGATGAATTTAATAACTTAAGTGAAAAAAATATGACAACAAAAGAAATATTAGAAATGGCTTTTAAAGTATATAAAGGATTTCTA
>CANPXI010000107.1 GCA_947585885.1 uncultured Bacilli bacterium | reverse complement strand
AAGAGCATTAAAGTTCTATAGTTCTATAAGACTTGATGTACGTCGTGCTGAACAAATTAAAGGAGCTAATAATGAAATTATAGGAAATAAAACAGTAGTAAAAGTTGTAAAAAATAAAGTTGCTCCTCCATTTAAAACAGCAGAAGTAGAAATAATGTATGGTGAGGGTGTAAGCCATGAAGGTGAAGTTGTAGATATAGCCGCAAATTTAAATATAATAGAAAAGTCTGGTGCTTGGTACGCATATAAAGGAGAAAAAATCGGACAAGGTAAAGAAAATGTTAAAGCAATGTTAAAAGAAAATAAAGAACTTTTAAATGAATTAGAAACAAAAATTAGAGAACATTATGAATTTAAATCTCCCATGACACAAACAAAAGAAGAATAAAAAATAAATTCCGTTAATAACTAACGGAATTTTAATTTATAATTTTTGTTTAATATAATTATAAATATTTTTATAAGTATTACTATCATAATGTAACCCGTCTGAAGAAGAAAAACCATTACTATCTAAATAGCTATTTGCATCAATATAAGTTACATTACTTGATAAATATTTTTTAATAGAAGAATTAAATTTATCAATATAACTATTTAAATCATCATATGTGCCTTTAGTTGGCATTACAGAAACAAAATAAACTTTAACACCCTTACTAGCCCAAGTATTTGCTTTATCATTAATATAATCAGCATAATTACTAGCTAAAATATCACTATTAGTTACTTTTACGTCATTTATTCCCATTAAAATAATAACACCACTTTTATTATCTAAATTATTCTCTATATTAGGTATACCAGTAGACTTCATCCAACTTAGTCCTTTACTAGTTTCACAACTCCATATATCACTACTATTAACAGCATTTTTCATTCCAACAGTTCTAGAATCACCTACAAAAATAAGCTTAGTTGGTTTTTGACTAGTAGTATTATTAGTTGAAGAACCCGAATTATTATTAGGACTTTCTCCATAATCAGGCTGGTAAGGTGTGAGATTAGGTCTTGCTAAAGAACACATTTCGTCAGTCGGCCTAAACACACAAACAATACACTCATTATATAAACTATCCACATTATTAGCAATTAACCCAATAACTACTTTAGTAATAGTTATAACCAAAAAACACAAAACAGCCGCAATAATTTTTTTAACTAATGCTTGTTGATTTTTTCTAATCTTACCCTCATCATTTGTAACAATAGACTGAGCCATAGTTATCATACCAGATATAATAAGAATAATAGGTACAATAATTTGTATAAGTAAAATAATATAACCAAGTAAAGTCCATAATTGAACTAAATCATTACATACATCAACAATAGCAAAATAAAAATAATTCATAAACATCACCTTACTTAAGTAAATCTAATAAAATTTTACCATAATATAATATTCTTATCAATAAATCAAAACTTAACACACCTTTTTCTTCTTTTATTTCATTGACTTTAAAACAAAAAAAACTTAAAATAGAATTAGAAGTTAAAAAACTTCTAAAATAAATAAATAGTAATGGAGGAACGTGTATGAATGAAATAATGTACTCCATTTTGCTAGTTATTGTTGGATTATTTGTTGGAGCAATAATAGTTATTTTAATTAATAAATTAAAAGTCGTTAGTGCTCAAAATGAAGCTGATAAATTAATAGAAAAGGCTAAAAAAGAATCTGAAAAAATAAAAAGAGATGGAATCTTAGAACTAAAAGAAGAAAGTTATAAACTAAAACAAGAAACAGAAAACGAAATAAAAGAAAAAAAGAAAGAAATAACAGAATTAAAAGAACTAGTAGAGAGTAGAGAAACTAGTCTTAATAAACGTGATGAATTATTACAAGAAAGAGAGAAAAATTTAGATTTAAGAGATAAAGATTTATTAGCAAAACAAAAGGAAATTCAAGAAAAAGACGCAAAAATGGAGTCTATTTTAAAAGAACAAATTGAATTACTAGAAAGTATATCTGGCTTTAGTAAAGAAAAGGCAAGAAACTTAGTAATGAAAAAAGTTGAAGACGAAATGTCTAAAGAAATAGCAATTTACTTAAGAGAAAGAGAAAATGATGCTAAATTAGAAGCGGACAAAAAAGCAAAAGAATACTTAGTAAGCAGTATGCAAAAATATGCAACTGATGTAACTAATGAACAAACTGTAACAACAGTAGCCCTACCTAACGATGAAATGAAAGGTAGAATAATAGGACGTGAAGGAAGAAACATAAGAACTATTGAAGCAATAACAGTAGTAGATTTAATAATAGACGATACTCCAGAAGTAATAGTATTATCTAGTTTTGACCCACTAAGAAGAGAAATAGCAAAAGTAACTCTAGAAGGCTTAATAAAAGATGGAAGAATACACCCAGCTAGAATAGAAGAACTATATGATAAAGTTTGTGAAGACTTTAAACGTACTATAAGAGAAAAAGGTGAAGAAGCATTATTTAGCCTTAGCATAACAAGAGTACATCCTGAAATAGTTGAATTACTTGGAAAACTATATTTTAGAACAAGCTATGGACAAAATGCATTAAAACACTCTATAGAAGTTGCTAACTTAGCAGGACTTCTTGCAAGTGAACTAGGAGAAAATGTTGCACTTGCTAAACGTGCAGGACTACTTCATGACTTAGGAAAAGCAATAGACTTTGAAGTAGAAGGTTCACACGTAGAACTAGGTGCAGATTTTGCTAGAAAACATGGTGAAGGAGAAGTTGTAATAAATGCTATAGAAAGTCACCATGGTGATAAAATGCCTACAAGCATAATAAGTGAATTAGTTTCAATTGCTGATACACTTTCAGCTGCTAGACCTGGAGCAAGAAATGACTCTTTAGAAAATTACATAAAAAGACTAGAAAAATTAGAAGAAATAGGTAATAGCATTGAAGGAGTAGAAAAAACATATGCAATGCAAGCAGGTAGAGAATTAAGAGTAATAGTTAAACCTGAAGAAATAGATGACCTAGAGTCTTATAAAATTGCAAGAAACATAAAAGATAGAGTAGAATCAGAAATGCAATATCCTGGTACTATAAAAGTAGTTGTAATAAGAGAAACAAGAGCAGAAGAAGTTGCTAAATAAAAAAACTAGTTTGATTTTTATTCAAACTAGTTTTTTACTGTGTGTCGTGCATGACATTTAGCTAGAGGGTGAAAGTCCCTTATACGC
>CANPXI010000106.1 GCA_947585885.1 uncultured Bacilli bacterium | reverse complement strand
TTCTTCTTCTAGACTAAGTAGACTTATTCTACCTATTTCTTTTAAGTACATTCTAACGTTGTCGTTTACTGACATATCTTTAGATTCACTAGCTAATGCTTCTATGTTTAAGTCAGGTTCTTCAACTAGTAAACCACCATCAGTGTCATTTTCATCTTCACTTCTTACTTCTATATGGTTATCATTTAGTTTGTTATATAATTCATCTAAGTTATTACTATCTAGTTCTAAGTGACTTGTTTTTTTTGCAATTAATTCATATGTTAGAAATCCTTGCTTTTTTCCTGTTTCTATTAATTCATTTAATACTTCTTCAAATGTTTTTAAATCATTTACCATTTTAGCACTTCCTTTTTCATATTTTCTATTCTACTTGCTAATTTCTTTTTTTCTTCTAAATCTATAGTATTTTTTAATTTTTCTGTTAGTTTATTTATTGTTATGTTTACTCTTTCTTCTTTTATTCTTGTTATGTAATCATCTACTTCTTCCATAGTGTATTCATCTCTTTGTGGATACATAGTTATTTCTTTTAATACTTCATTTGAGTCTTCATTAGTGTAACATATAAAGTCCGAATAGTCAAAGGTTTTATGTTTTTCTTTATAATTAACTATTTGGTTTGCTAGGTTTCTTCTTTTTTCATTATTCATATATCCCAGTTGTGTTTCATAGTATGTTATGAGACTTTCATTATTTAGCATTAAGTATAATAGTCTTATTTCACTTTTATCATATTTGTTATATCTTTTTTGTTTTATAACTTCTGTTTCTTTAGGTTTTTCTTTTATTACTTTTTCTTTGTTTTCTAGTCTACTTCTTAGTAAATCAATATTAATGTCATAATCTTTACTTAGAGAATTTAATTTTATTTCTCTTAGTACATCGTCTTTTATTTTATCGATAAATTTAAGAGATTCTTTTATATAGTCACTTAAGTCTTCTGCTTTTGTTAAGTCTTTGTTATGTTTTAGATAGTCTAAGTAAAAATCTATAAAACTTACTCTAGAGTTATATGCATTTATAAATGGTGTGCTTCCTTCACAAGAGATTAGTTCATCTGCATCTTTGTAACCAGAAAATAGTATTACTGTTGGTGTTATTCCGTTTTCTAAAAGCATCTCACCTATTTTAGTTGTTGCTGTTTTTCCAGCATCATCTTGGTCTAGGTTTAATACTACGTTTACTCCTAAGTTTTTTATTATGTTTAAGTGGTCTATTGTAAAACTTGTCCCCATTAAGGCTACTACGTTATCTATCCCTATCATATGTAGTCTTATAACTTCCATAAATCCTTCACTTATTATTATTTCTCTTTTTTTTCTTATTTCGTCTTTTGCTCGGTAGAAGTTATATAGGACTTTTCCTTTTTTAAATATTATGGATTCTTTACTATTTATGTATTTTGCTTCATCTATATCAGTGTAAATTCTTCCACTAAAACCTACTGGGTTACCATTATTATCTTTATTGTAAACATTATTCTGTTAGTAAATAAGTCACTTAAGTCTTCTCTTGCTAGGCCTAGATTAATTAATTTTTCTTTTTCATATTTTGTACTTAAATTTTTACATACTCCAGTAGATAAAGATAAGCCTATATCAAAGTAATCTAATACTTCTTTTGTAAGGTTTCTTTTTTCTAAGTATTCACGAGCTTTTGCACCTTTTTGAGAGTTTAAATTATTTTTGTAAAGCATTGTTACTACATTAAAGATTTCATATTCTTCTTTGTATGGAGTATTATCTTCTCTTTTTAGTTGTATGTTAACATTAAGTCCTGCTTTTTTTGCTAGTATGTCTACTGCTTCTTGAAATGATACTTTTTCGTAGTCTCTTACAAAAGTTATTGCATTTCCAGTTGCTCCACATACAAAACACCTGAATATTTGCTTTTCTCTACTTACTGACATTGAGGGCGTGTGATCGTCGTGGAAAGGACATACACAAAAATAGTTTTTACCTTTTTGTACAAGAGGTAAATAACTACCTATTACATCAACTATGTCATTATTTTCTCTTACTTGTTTTATTATACTATCGCTAATAAGTGGCATAATTTTGACCCTCCTAATTACTTTATACGACAAAAAAATCAAAAACGCTTTTTTTATTTTGCAATTTTTTTGATTTTTTGTTATTTTTTATATCACTCCTATTATTTGAAGTGTCTTTTCTATTAGGTGTGATTCATCCATTAGTTCTTTATTTTTATAATTTTCTACTAACCAATCCATCATTTCACGTTGCATTTTTTCTGTTTCTAATGGGTTACATACAGCCAATACTAAACCTTTATCATCATTGGTTATATTGATTAAGAATTCTATCAATAGATCCAGTGTTTCCGTATATTCCACAAATTTTTCACTCCATTTCATTTTTTATAAATTCACTCCTGAGATTATTAAAGCTTTTTCTAAAATTAAATCTCTTTTGGGCATGCATTTATTTCTTTTGTTGTTTTCTAACCATTCTAAAAATTCTAGTGCTTCACTTTCGTTGTTAGGTAAATGAATTATTCCTATTTTATCATCCATATCTTTTATAGGCCTTAATATATCACATATTTTTTCTAATATTTCGTCCATTATATTGCTCCGATTATTTGTAATGTTTTTTCTATTAAGTGTGACTCGTCCATTAGTTTTTTGTTTTTATAATTTGCTATTAGCCAGTCCATCATTTCACATTGTTGCTTTTCTGTTTCTAATGGTGTTATTACTGCGATTACTAAATCTTTATCATTATTTGTAATATCTTTCAGTGCACCTATTAACAAATCAAGCATATCATATTCATTTTCTTTCATTTTCATATTTGTAATTTTTCCTTTCTATATATTTATTTTTACTAGTATCAAAATTAAATAAATTTTTATGAAATTTTTCTTCATTTTTTTCATTTAACATTTTTACTTCACTTATACTAAAGTTATCTGTATATGCTATTAAACTAAAATAGTATAAATATTCATCATCATAAAATTTACTATATTTTTGTTTTTTCTTTTTTGCAAGTAAAGCATACCTTGAACCTATTGCCACTGCTTTATTCATTCTTTCATAACTTAATTTATAAAAATTTACTGATTTACTATATGATATAAATTTCTTTTTTCTTAAGTCTTCATTTATATAATCATATATTTCTTCTTGATTATAAGGTGTAAATTCTTCTT
>CANPXI010000105.1 GCA_947585885.1 uncultured Bacilli bacterium | reverse complement strand
GGAATAGACGGAAAAGCTAAAATGAGTAAAAGTGCTGGAAACTGTATATACCTAAGTGACGACACTGAAACAGTAAGAAAAAAAGTAATGAGTATGTACACTGACCCTAACCATATAAAAATAGAAGACCCAGGTAACACAGAAAATAATCCAGTATTTATATACTTAGATGCATTTTGCACTGATAGAGAAAAATTTGAAGAAATGAAAGCTCACTACGAAAGAGGTGGCCTTGGAGACAAAGCGGTAAAAGAATACTTATTTGAAGTACTAGAAGAAACATTAAAACCAATAAGAGAAAGAAGAAAATACTACGACGAACATATGGATGAAGTAGAAAAAATAGTAAAAGAAGGAACAGAAAAAGCAAGAAAAAAAGCTAAAGAAGTACTAAAAAGAGTAAGAAAAGCAGTTGGAGTAGAATACTTTGACTAAATTTCACACAAAATACATTTTTTAATAATATAATGTACCCGAGGTGATAATTGTGAACATATTAGTAGTAGATGATGAAAAACTAATAAGAAACGTAATAAAAAATTACCTAGAAAACGAAAAATATAACGTTTATGAAGCAGAAAATGGAATAGAAGCACTAGAAGTATTTAAAGAAAAAGAAATTGATTTAATCGTACTTGATATAATGATGCCTAAAATGGATGGCTTCGAAGTATTAAAAGAAATAAGGAAATTAAGTGATGTTCCAGTAATAATGCTAACTGCTATGAAAGAAGAATTAGATAAACTTCACAGTTTTGACCTTGGAGTAGATGATTATATAACAAAACCTTTTAGTCCAAAAGAACTAACTGCAAGAGTAAAAGCTATCCTAAAACGCCTTGGTGCAAAGGATGTGTATACTTACAAAGACTTGACGGTTGATTTTAAAGGAAGAAAAGTAACAATAAATAATAAAGAACTAGAACTAACACCAAAAGAATATGAACTACTTACTTTCTTTATAAAAAATGAAGGAATAGCATTATCCCGTGAACAACTACTAAACATAGTCTGGGGTTATGATTTCTATGGTGACGATAGAACAGTAGACACACACATAAAAATGCTAAGACACTCACTAGGAACTTATAGAGACCTAATAAAAACAGTAAGATCGGTAGGTTATAAATATGAAACAAATAAATAGAAGTCTAACTATGCACATATGGTCATATCTAGCCATATTCTTAACTCTAATACTTGCCTTGCTTTGGATATTGCAAGTCCTTTTTTTTGACGTCTACTATGAAAAAAGAACAACAAAAATCATAGATTTAATCGCATACAAAACAAAAAAATCATACATAAATGAAGACACAACATTCTTTGACAAACTATCATATAACAACAATGCTTGCATACAAATAATAAAAGATAATGTAACAGTATATTCTTCAAATGGAACAAGAAAAGGTTGCTTATATAATGTAGATGAAAATAATACATACATAACAGACTTTATAAACAGTAATAAAACTAAAAAAAACTATAAACTAATAAACCCAGAACTAGAAAACAAAACATTAGTAAGTGCAATAAAACTAGAAGATAACACATATGCTTTCATAAACGCATCCCTAGAACCCACTGACCCAGCGATATCAATAATAAGAGATGAATTAATATTTGTATCTTTATTTATATATATAAGTTCATTCATTCTTTCATACTTTATAAGTAGAAGAATATCAACACCAATACTAAAAATAAATGAAAGAAGTAAAGAAATGGCTAAAGGAGACTTAGACACACCATTTAATGTAAACGAAAACATAACAGAAATAAAAGAACTAGCAGACACTCTAAACTACACAAGAAAAGAACTATCAAAAATAAATGAAACAAGAAAAGATTTACTTGCAAATGTTTCTCACGACTTAAAAACACCACTAACAATGATAAAAGCATATGCAGAAATGTCTAGAGATTTAAATAAAGATGACCCTATAAAAAGAGAAGAAAACCTAAACATAATAATAGAAGAAACAGAAAGACTAAATTTACTTGTAAACGATATCCTTGAGTTATCTAAAAACGAATCTAATATGAACGAACTAAACATAACTAAATTTAACATAAATAATGAAATAATCTCAATAATACATAGATTTGATTACCTAAAAGAACAAGAAGGATATAACTTTATATTTAATACTGATAAAGAATACACAGTAAGTTGTGACAAAAATAAAATAAATCAAGTAATATATAACCTAATAATAAATGCAGTAAACTACACAGGAAAAGATAAATTAGTAACAATATCCTTAAAAGAAAAAAAGAAAAAACTAAGAGTAGAAATAACAGATACAGGTAAAGGAATAAAAAAAGAAGAAATAAACAAAATCTGGGAAAAATACTATAAAAGTGAAAAAAATCACCAAAGAAATAAAATAGGTACAGGCTTAGGTCTTTCAATTGTAAAAAGCATACTTATAAAACACAACTTTAATTATGGAGTAACTAGCACAGTAGGAAAAGGAACAACTTTCTATTTTGATATAAACATATAAATATCACTTCACTTTCACATACATTTCACTTAAGAGTGTTAGACTTATAGATAGTTGGAGGTGATAGATGAATTAAATAGGAAAAAAAGATATATACAATCCTCTAAAAACCTATAAAATCACATAGATAAAAACTTTTAAGAGTGCGTTTATTAATGCGCTCTTTTTAAATATAAAAACGATATAAATGTAATTGACAATAAGAATAAAATTATGTAAAATTAACTATAGAGTAGAGGTGGCTAAAGTGAAGAAAGCTTTAAAACGTATAGACTTACAATTAATAAGTCAATTAATATTATCAATACTAGTATTAGTATTAGGAATTGTAGTAATGATATTTAAATCATTTGGACTACTAGACTTAAATTTATACATATCAATACTTTTTTACACATACGCATTTTTTAGTGTAATATTCTACTTTTTAAGAAGAAAAGAAGGAGACTATGAAATATTACTTCTTGCACTTATAAACATAATAACTGCTACATTTATGTTTGTATTTAAAGAAGATAATACACCTATGATACTAGGCGCAGGAGTTACAATTTATACAGTATTATTAATACTAAATCGTGGATACAAAATTCTAACACTTCAAAAAATGAGTAACTTTATGTGGATAATAAAATTTATAACAACATTCTTAATAGCATTCTTAGGAGTACTTACTTCATTTAACTTATTTAATGAAGTTACAGTACAAAC
>CANPXI010000104.1 GCA_947585885.1 uncultured Bacilli bacterium | reverse complement strand
AGAGGTTCTTTTAGTAGATGGTTCGTTTAATGGATATATTAGAGATTTAAAGTATAAAAATAGTATGTTTAGTGGTAATACATTTACTGGAAGCAAAGAAGACTTTTATGGGAGTTCTATATATGACGCGACTGATATAGAAATTAGACGTGTTGGTAAAGTTAATTATAATGGTAAATTAGATTTTGATGTTTTTGATAAAAATATTACTACTTTTAATAATTGTACTTATGCTACAAACTGCTATACTATGGAAAGAAGTAGTGATACAGTAAGCTTAAAAATGTATAACGAAACAATAGATAGTAGTACTTACTTTTATATTGAATATTTACTTAAAGATGTAGTAGTTTTACATAACGATGTAGCTGAAGTGTATTATAATTTTATTGGTAGTGAGTTTGATGACGCAATTTATAACTATAATTTAAGAGTTAGGTTACCTTATAAAACTACAGAACAAATAAGGGTATGGGCTCATGGACCTCTTACTGGTGAAGTAAATTTTATTAGTAATGTTGAAGAAGGAGTAACTACTTATTCTGGAGGATACTTAACTATTAGTGATTTACCAAGTAATACAGAAGTAGATATGAGAATGACTTTTCCAAAAGAGATGATTTCTAGTACAAGTTTAAAAAGAACAAATGTGGATGCAATAGAGAAAATATTAGAAGTAGAAGAAGAAAGAGCAGAAGAAGCAAATAAAGAAAGAGAAATTGCTAAAATTAAGGTTTATGCAGTTTATGGAAGTAGTATTATTTATATTATTTTTACATTTGTGTTAATGATATATATTTATTTTAAATATGATAAAGAATATAGAAGTGCATTTAATAGTCAATATAATAGAGAATTTATAGATGAGTATGATGTTACATTAATTGAGTACTTATTTGATAAAAAGATTACTGAGACTGCATTTAGTACTAGTATTTTAAATCTTATTTATAAAAAGAAAATAAAATTTGAAGAGTTAGAAAAAAATAAGTATTTATTTACTAAAGTAAGTAGTGAAGGAATAAGTGAAGCAGAAAAAGAATTAATGGAAATTATTTTTGATAAAGCAGGAGACGGAAAAACAGTAACTTTAGATAAAATAAAAAAATATGCTAAAGAAATAAATGGTACAAGTAGTCCATTCTTAAAAGGTTTTGATAGTTGGAAAAATACTGTTACAAAAGACGCGATTAATGAAAAGTTTTATGAAAATAATGGAAATAAAAAAGCTTTATTTAGTATGTATGCTTTGATTGGACTTGTTATAGTAATTTCATTTTTTAGTATAGGTGTATTAAACTTTTTAACTTTTTTAGTTATTTTAGCAACTGTAATTTATTTAGTTTATATATTTACTTTTAATAAAAGAACTGTAAGAGGAAATGATCACTTTGAAAGATGGAGTGCATTTAAGAGATTCTTAGAAGACTTTGGTAGATTTCCTGAAAAAGAACTTCCTGAGATTACTTTATGGGAGAGATATTTAGTTTATGCATCAATTTTTGGAATAGCAGATAAGGTTAGTAAAACTATGAAAATTAAATTTAATGAACTAGGATATGCTGAAAATAACAATGATATTTTCTTTGATTATTTAATGTGGAGTCACTTAAATAATGTGGTTAGAAGTACAGTTAATAGTTCAGTAAGCGTTGCAAGACATAATGTACAAGAAGCAACTGCAAGAGAAATAAGCAGAAGTGCTGGTTCTTCAGGTGGAGGATTCGGTGGAGGATTCTCTTCTGGAGGCGGCTTCGGCGGCGGAGGAGGTGGAGGTCGTGGTTTCTAAAGTAGCGACTAAAACAAAATATTTTGAAACAGAAATTAATTATATGAAAGATGAAAGGATAAAAGAAAGTGCTAAGGTATTTATAGAAAATATGCCTGATTACTTTTTTACAGAAGCAGCTAGTAGTACTGGTAAATATCATCCTAGCTTTAGTCAAGGAGAGGGTGGACTTTTAAGACACACTAAAGTAGCAGTAAAAATTGCTAAAACAATACTTTCTAATAAAACTTTTTATAGTCATTATACTAATACTGAAATAGATTTAATTTATCTAGCATTAATATTACACGATTCAGTAAAAAGAGGAGACAATGAAAAGTATACTAGATTTGACCATCCAATTCTTGCATCTAGATTTGTAAGTGAATACGCACCTAAAACAAAATTAACACAAGAAGAAGTTAATTTACTTAAAAGTATGATAGAAACTCATATGGGTCCTTGGGTTAATGACTATGATGGAAATAAAGTTTTAGATGAACCAAAAACTAAGTATCAAAGAATAGTTCATTTATGTGATTATTTATCTAGTCAAAAGTTTTTAGATGTTAAATTTAATGGTAATGAAATTATGTATTAAAAAATGCACTAATTAATGGTGCATTTTTTTAAGTATATTAACTAATTATTTTTTTCACTTTTCTTACCACTTTCTAAATTCATACTTGCTATCTTTTTTAAATATTGAATGTTAATGTTGTAATATTTTATTACTTCCTCTGTTGGTACTAAACCTTTAGGTAATTCTTTTCCAGTTGTTTCTGTCACTAAATTTGCTATTTTTTTCATTTCTTCGCCTGCTTTTGTATCTCCACAATATTTAATAATCATTATTCCTTTTTTATCTACCCAAAGCCCATTTAAAGTTTCTAATATCTCTTTTGCTTTTGGTTTACTTTGAGGTTTTTTCATAAACGTTCCTCCTTGTCTTTAGTTCGGTTATCAGGTCTCTCAGCACCTTTTTTGAATTTATTTAAAAATTCTTATTTTTAAGTAACTATTAATGTATCTTTCACCCCCGAGTTATTACACTAACATATAGAAATAACTTAAGTCAATACTAATAAAATTAAATTTTGAAAATCTAATTTTAATAATTTAAGATATAAATAAATTGTCGAAAAATGTAAGTAAAAGTATAAAATAAGTGATTGACACTAACAAATAGATAAACTATAATTAAAATGTAAAGATAAAGGAGAAGAACTATGAAGACAATAATCTTTTTCGAATTTTTGATACTCGGGGGGGGTTACTAACTAACCTTCATAGTTTTTTAATGCACACATAGATTTTTTCTATGTGTTTTTTAAGTGCAAGAAAAGGAGTAGAAAATGAAAAAGAAATATATAATAGTAGGAATAGTATTTATGTTAATAGTAACAATAGGTTTTAGTGCAGCATATTGGACAGCACAAATAGTAGGAGAAGGAAAAGATATAATAGTAGAAACAGATGAACTAAAAATAATATTTACAGATGAAACAGCAATATCAGAAACAGAAGTAAAACCA
>CANPXI010000103.1 GCA_947585885.1 uncultured Bacilli bacterium | reverse complement strand
CAATATGCAGCACTAAAACCTATTGTTACTATTAACATAAATACTATTCCAATTATTATATATTTCTTTTTCATATTTATAAATATCTCCTTTAGGTATATTTTACCTATTATCAGTTATAATTATAGGTAAATTCTACCTATAAGTCAATAGTTATATATTACCTATTTTATAATTTTATTTGTAAGGAGATTGTATGAATAGGTTAAAAGATTTAAGAGAAGATAAAGATTTAAAACAAAAAGATGTAGCTAAAATTTTTAATATTGATCAAAGTAATTATAGTAAATATGAATTAGAGAAAATTAATATTCCTATACAATTATTAAAACAGTTTGCTAAATATTATAATACTAGTATAGATTATATTTTATGTGAAACTAATGAGATAAAACCTTATCCTAAAATTAAAAAGTAACATTTTTATTTGTTACTTTTTTAGTTATTTTTGTAACCATATTTACCATCATTAAAGCCTATAAATGAATTTGTTATTATACCTATTATACCTAGTATTATTATACCTTTAAGTGATATATTAAATATGTAAGAAATTAAAAATATTATTATTCTTGTAAAGTTATTTAAGAATTCTATGAAACCTATGTATAAGTCAGTTTGATAGTTTTTTCCATAAGCATATGTATTTCTTAATATTATAGTGTCTAGTGTTGACTTCATTATTCCTTCAAAAAAAGTAATTATTAAAAAGAATATACTATTTGTTATAGTTATTTTTAATATAAATATAATTCCTAGTAAGATAGATGAAGGTTTTAGATAATCTTTTTTATTTTTGTCCATTTGTTTACTAAGTATATAGATATATAATATACTTCCTATTCCGCATATTATGTTTAATATTCCTAGGTAAGTAAATTCTTTTTTTATATATAGATATGTATATAATGGAAATACTGCTAAGCTAGAGTATTTTAACTGATCTATTATTATGAATAAGTAGTTTCTTATTGGAAATGTTTTTATTATTTCTTTTATATTTGATGTTTTATTTTCTTTTTTAGGTTTTATTTTTAGTAGTGGTATTATACTTAGTATCATGAGTATTAGTACTATTATAGATAAGGTTAGAAAGCCAAATGATTTAAGTATTTTAGCGCCTATAAGAGTTGCTGGTAAACCACCTAGTAAAGTAAATATTTGATAAAGTGAAGTGTTATCTGTTATTTTTTTATCTTCTATTATTGATAAGGCATATATATGTCTTCCTATCCAGTAGAATGATAAGTATAAAGAGTATATTAGGGATAATATTATTAAAGAGATTAAGTTATGTTTTATAAAGTTTATATATATGTATGTTAAACTAAATAGAATACTACTTATAAACATTATTTTAGTATAAGATATTTTTCTTCCTATATATATTGTTAGTGGAGTATAGAGAGTACATAAAGTATATTTTATTATTAGAAATAGTATTATTTCTTTTATTAAGAAATTTTTTTCATATAAAAGAAGTGGAATAAATAATTCTACTAATAGTTTTGCAAAACTTGTTAGTGTTACAAATATGTTATATTTTTTTAAGTTAGTCATTATACACTTCTTTCTTTAATTTTTAGAAGTGTTTCATATGTACATTTTAAATCTATTCTTGTTATTTTATATCCTTTTATAGTATATTCTGCTAATAAGTCATATTGATTTAGTGTTTTTAGGTCTTCATATACGTATTCGTTTAGTTTAGCTTCTAAGTTATTGTTAGCTGTCCAATTTAGTTCATAGCTTTTAGTAAATGTTGGAGTTTCTACTTCTATCTCTATTATTACTGCATATATTCCTTTAAATAATTCATCTAATTTTTTAGAGTTTAAGTTTTCGAATTCTAAACTATAGTTATTTTCTTCATATAAATCAATACTCTCTAATTTGCTTCCTTTAAATACTTTTGTAAATAAAAATAAAGTTAATAAAATAATTGTTATAGTTAATATATACTTCTTCATAATAAACACCTATATATAGTATTTATTATTATTTTTATTTTAAACTACCAAATATTGTTAATAACTCATTTTCTTATTATTAAGCCTTTAAAAAATCTTAATGTAAGTCTTCCATATATTCCCATTACTTTGTAGTATTTATAAAATATGTTTTGTTTTTGTAAATATGGATCACATTCCCAGGAAGCATTTTCTGTTTTAAATATACCTTCATAAACTTTGTAATCTTTTAAGTAAACAGATAGTTCTTTTATTGAGCAATATTCTTTTTGACCTAAATCAAGTTTACAATAGTCTCTTAGTATGTGTACTGCAAATTCACAGCAGGTGTATGCTTTTTTTATTCTTACTTTTTTGTGAAGTGGATAAACTAATGCTGAGTAAAAGTTATATAAGTAATCATTTTTATGTTTAGATAAGTAGTCTAAGTATTTTTTTATTTTTATGTATTTTTTAGGATTTAGTGGTATTTTATATACCATTACTTTTGTTTTTTTATTATCTTCTGTGTATCTTAAACTTGATTCAGTTACTAAGCCAGAAAAAAATGTTGCATTTTTATATTTTCTAGCAAAACTATGTAATGTGTTTAGGTTTTTATCTAAAGTTATTGAAACATGGTTATATTCAAAGTTTGTCATTTTTCTTATAAATTTGCCTGTTTTAAATGGAGTTTTTGTAAGTAGTACATATAAGTTATATTTTTTCATTATTACCATGTTCCTTTCTTAGTTAATTTTAACAAATTCTTTTATATTTGTCTTTAATTTTTTTGAATAAAGTAAAAAATGCACAATATTTTGAAAATATTGTGCATTTTTGTATTTTTTATAGTGTGTTTTGCACCTTCATGGTGCATTTTTTAGTTAAAAGTATCTTTTCCTACAAAAATATTATAAATTTTATTATACCTGTAACCTAGTTTAGCATAATTGTTATCTTTTACTAGTATACCTAGTTCTTCTAATTTATTAATTAATCTAGATACTGTATTTCTAGAGGCACCTGATTCATCTTCTATTTCTTTTTTAGTAAATACTATTTGGTGTAAAATAGCTGGCATAATTTTGTATGCTGCATTACTTCTTAGTTTAGATATTAATTTCATATCTTCTTCATAAATCTTTTCTATCCTATTAATTTTTGCAATATTGCTATTACATTGTTCTATGATACACTCTAGAAAAAATTTAATAAACCCAAGCATATTACCATTTCTACTTTCATTTAAAAATTTTTGGTAACTTGGTTTATAAAGTTCTATTACTTCTGAAAGAAATAGTATTGGTTCTTCATTAGTTAGTAAAGATAATTGTATAGGTATTAAGGCTCTTCCTAATCTTCCATTACCATCTCTATAAGC
>CANPXI010000102.1 GCA_947585885.1 uncultured Bacilli bacterium | reverse complement strand
CTGTATGTCCCTCTTGCCAAAAGAATTCTCTACTTCTTAAAAATGGTCTAGTTTCTTTTTCCCATCTAACAACACTACACCATTGATTATACTTAAGTGGTAAATCTTTATAACTTCTAACAATACTGCTATAGTAGTCACTAAATAATGTTTCACTAGTAGGTCTTACACATAATCTTTCTTCTAACTCTTTACTTCCACCATGAGTAACCCATGCAACTTCAGGCGCAAAACCTTCTACTAATTCACCCTCTTTATTAAGTAAACTCTCAGGTATAAATAAAGGCATCTTTACATTCTTATGTCCAGTTTCTTTAAATAACTTATCTAAATTAGCCTCTATATTATCCCATAACTCACATCCATTAGGTTCTAAAATAACACATCCTTTAACACTAGAATATCTAGCAAGCCTTGCAGCTTCAACCACGTCTGTATACCACTTAGCAAAATCTACGTCTCTTTTAGTAATAGCCTTATTATTCATAAAAAATCCTCCTTAAAAAAACAAAAAGAATAGTACATTAGGAGTGAATAATCACGGTACCATCCTTTAATTAACTTAATTTAATATAACGGTTTTACCCGGAAATACTTTTAATATTTCTCATTAGAAAGTAGGAAAACTTAAAAATTTATATAAACATTCCACCAACAGTTTACTCTCTATAATAAATACTTTAAATTTATTCTTTCCTCATCTGATTTACAAATAAATTTTATCATTTAATAGTAATATTTTCAAGGTATTTTACCTAATCTAAAGTTAAAACAGCATCCTTTTCATTTCTTAAATACAATTCATAATTAGCAGCATCTACTAAGTCACATCTAAACCCATTATCTAAAAACTCATCACATATATTATTCCAACTATACTGTGCTTGTATCTTTCCACCATTACTTAAATAATATTTATAATTTTCTAAAAAATTCTTATATTCTTTTATTCCCATACTTAAATACATATAAATATTAGAAAAAAGCATCAAATCATATTCTAAATCTAAGTTTTCATATAAATTTTCTAAAGAAGCTACTAAAACTTTAGGAAAGTTTCTATTATTAAGTAAATCTTGTAACTTATAATAATTTACTTTATCTAAATAAGGAATAACTCTTCCACATAAATAATCTTCTTTTTTATTTATAATTATTTTAGGTAAAATTAAACTAGATAAACCTTTATTACTAATAACTTTATCAAAAAACATTCTAACTTCATTAGGTAACATTTTCTTAACTTTATTATATCCATCTTTAAAATCAAGATTATAATTAACAAAAAAATCTATAAACTCTTGATAACTTAAAACTTTAATTGAATAATATTTTAAATAAAAATAATATAAAGTAGTAGCATTATTATCAAATAACAAAACGTCTTTAGCCCCATATAAAATACTAGAAAAATATTGGTCTCCACTACCTAAAACAGATAATACATTTTTACCCTTAAAATCATATAAACTACTATAACTACTTAAATTTTCATTAGTAAAAGAATAAACTTTACTAAAGTTAATAACATTACTTTTATTCACCTTAACCCCTCATTCCAAGTACTTTATTTTATACTATTTATCTTTTTAAGTCAATAAAAAAACTCCAAATTGGAGTAAATTTCTTAAATGGTCGGGAAGACAGGATTTGAACCTGCAACCACTCGGTCCCAAACCGAGTGCTCTACCAAGTTGAGCCACTTCCCGATTTTTTGGCGTCCCCAAGAGGAGTCGAACCCCTAACCTTTTGATCCGTAGTCAAACGCTCTATCCAGTTGAGCTATGAGGACAAATTCCTCTTTTTGTTAGTACGCCATTAATAATACCATACTTTTTCCACTTTGTGAACACTTTTTTTTAACTTTTATATATATTTTTTACTATTATTATATGCTTTATTTATAAATTTTTAACTCTCTATTAACGAAAATACTAAAATAACGTCCTCTTTTTTTCCTAAAAGTTCCTTTAAATCATTTTCACTCATATTAATAACATATCCAAGCTTTGTAAAACTATAGTTGTTCTCGTCATAATATAAACTTATCTTATCCCCTTGATATAAAATTAAATCTCCCGCTTTAACACTTATATACTGGTCATTTGTAGGTAAACTAAAACCAAGATCTCCTACCTTTTCAAAATTACCATAATCGCTTGCATTAATAGTTAAATCATTTTCCTTTAATTTAGATACAAAAGCTTCACTAGAAGAATTATCTAATAACCTTAGAATTAATTCTTTATCATTAACTAAAATCTTTACTTTATAATCTTTCATAACTTCCTCTTTCTCTTTTTCATTAAATATATTACTATAAAATATCATAATAAATATTAAAGGTATTACTATTAAACTTGTAATAATTACTAACTTCTTATTCATAATTTCTCCTATAATTATCATAATTAATATACCATAATTAAATTAATATTTACAATTAATTTAAATAAAAAAATTAGCAGAAAGAAAAATTTATTCTGCTTTTTTTATAAATAACATTTTATTAAATTCAATATTTTTACTATTCTTTTTTAACTCCATTTTATAATAATCTCTTAAATCTTCTTCATTTCCTACAATAAAGAGTTCAGTTTTAATATCAAACATAACTTTAACAAGTGGTTCATTACTAGTTCTTTCTAAAATAACAATCAAATTATTATTATATTCTAAATATTGTACCCTCCCTGCATAATTATATGAACAATATGTTCCAATATATATTTCAGTATCACTATTTTTATATGTAACACTAATTAATTCTGAGCCATCTTCAATTTTACTTTCCAAAATTAAAGCCTTATCTTTATCAATAACTATTAAATTATTATCATTTTTTAAAACAGACATAACTTCACCTCAATTAAATTAGATTTATTATATAAAAATTATAACATAACTTATTACACTTTAAAACTCGAACTATAAAGGTTCGAGTTTAATTTCAATATAGCGGTTACAGTTAAAGTAATAGAAAAAACATATTATCATGTTTTACCCAAAACACGTAGTATTCCAGTTAATTTTATAAATAATTTTAATAAAAATCTTGAAAAACAGGTCCTAAACAGGTCCTAAAAATATAAAAATCCCGTAAATACGGGAAAATTAACAATCTGGTGGTTACAGTTGGAATCGAACCAACGACACCAAGATTTTCAGTCTTGTGCTCTGCCAACTGAGCTATGCAACCATAATGGCGGTTCCGACGGGAATTGAACCCGCGATCCCTCGCGTGACAGGCGAGTGTGATAACCGCTACACCACGGAACCATTGGTTGCGGGAGAAGGATTTGAACCTACGACCTTTGGGTTATGAGCCCAACGAGCTACCAGGCTGCTCTATCCC
>CANPXI010000101.1 GCA_947585885.1 uncultured Bacilli bacterium | reverse complement strand
GTCAAATACTAGGATGCACTATGCCATTTATAGAAAATAGCACTAACTTACAAATAATACTAAAAGATAATAAAATAGATTTAAAAACAAAAATAGAATACTTAATAAAAGTTGGTGAAATACTTAAAAAAATAGATAAACTTGAAGGTTTTAAATATGATTTTCACCTAGGTGATATGCACGAAGCTAACTTTATAGTAGATGAATTTAATAACATAAAAGCCGTAGATATGGATAGCGCTTATATCTCAAATAACAAACCATTTCATTCAAAATACTTAAGAACAAACCCTATATTAAACGATTTCCCATATAAATATAAAAAGAATGAAGATGGAGACATTATTCCAAGCAGAAACTCTGATATATATTGTTACATAGTAATGTTACTTAATACATTATCAGGAACTAACATAACAAAACTACCAATATATCACTTCTATACTTACATAAACTATCTAGAAGACCTAGGAATAAATAAAAAATTACTAATAAAAATAGAAAACATATATCATAATGGTGATAATGAAAACATAGTTGACTACTTAGAAGAACTAAAAGAATATCCACCATATCAAGCAAACAATCTAGTTTATAAAGCAAAAACAGGAATAGACTTAGCTAAATACTAATCTATTCCTTTATTTTATTTCTTTCAATATGGAAAAAATACTGAATAGCAAGTCCTGAATACTCCCCAAATTCACTTTCCATAAACTTAACAATATCTTTAATATTATCTCTAACATTAAAATTCTTACTAACAAAATGTCTTACCCAAGTATCAATAGGAAAAGTATCTAACCTAGAATACCCAAATAACAAAATACAACTTGCTACTTTCATACCTACTCCCTTAATACTCATTAACTCCTTTAATGCGTCCTTTGTACTAAGTGAATCTATATATTCTAAATATAAAGAATTCTCTTTTATTTTATCTAAAGCACTTCTTACATACTTATCTCTAAACCCTAGTCCTAAACTTCTTAACTCTTCCACACTGACATCTTTAAGTTCTTGATAACTAGGAAATAAATAATAACTTTTGCCTCTAAAACTTACCCTTTTACCATACCTTTCACTTAATCTATTAACAATACCAGTAATTCTCTTAACATTATTATTTTGACTAATAATATATGTAATAAACATCTCAAACTTATCTTGTCTTAGTATCTTATATCCACGACATAAATGAATGCTATCCTTTAATACTTTATTCTTAACTAATACTTTATTAATAACTTCATAATCACGTGCTAAATCAAAGTAACTAAGCACAACTTCTTCTAACATATCCTCTTTATTACTAGTTACTTCTAAATAATCATCATACTCTTTAATATTAATAACCCTGTCACCTAAAATAACTGTATAACTATCATCACTTTCTAATGTCATTCTAAAACATTGTCCACTAAATAAAGTATCATATAAATTTAAATCTCTTTTCTTAATCTTCATAAACAAATTATATCAAATTTCTAACAAAAATAATATAATTTTCCAGACACTGTCTGGAATTTTAAATGATTTAAAAAATATAAATTATTTAACTTAAAATTAACATAAATATAATAAAATTTGATATAATGTAATCTATAAAGGAGGAAAACTATGAGTTTAGTAGTTTATAACACAATAACAAGAAAAAAAGAAGAATTTAAAAGTTTACAAGAAGGAAAAGTCAATATGTATGTATGTGGACCTACTGTATATGGTTTACCACACTTAGGACACGCTAAAAGTTACATAACATTTGACGTAATATATAGATATTTGTGTTACCTTGGATATAAAGTAAAATATGTACAAAATATAACAGATGTAGGACACTTAGTTGGAGATGGTGACTCTGGTGAAGATAAAATTGAAAAACAAGCCAAAAAAGAAGAAATAGATCCAGTAGAAATAGCATATAAATATGAAACAATATACTTTGATATGATGGAAAAACTTAACGTATTAAAGCCTTCAATAAGTTGTCGAGCAACTGGACATATAATAGAAATAATAGATATGATAAAAACTCTAATAGATAAAGGATATGCTTATGTAACAGACGAAGGTAATGTCTACTATAGAGTACAAAAATTCAAAAAATATGGTAGTCTATCAAATAGAACTTTAGATGAAGCTTTAAGTGGAGAAAGAATTGAAATAGCCACAGATAAAGAAAACCCTGTAGACTTTGCCCTATGGAAAAAAGCAGAAAATAATCACTTAATGAAATGGCCTTCTCCTTGGGGACTAGGTTACCCAGGCTGGCATATAGAATGCTCAGTAATGTCTAGAAAATACTTAGGAAAAACATTTGATATACATGGTGGTGGAATGGATAACATATTCCCTCATCACGAATGTGAAATTGCACAGTCAGAAATAGCGAATGATGCACCATTTGTAAAATACTTCATACACAATAACTTAGTAACAGTAAATGGTCAAAAAATGGGTAAATCTTTAGGTAACTTCATAACACTTCCTGATTTATTTAAAGAATATAACCCTATAGTAATAAGATTTTATATCTTATTAAATCACTATAGAAAACCAACTGACTTTAATAATGATCAACTAAAAGAAACAAAAAAAATATATACAAAACTAACAGAAACAATAAATAACTTAAGACAAGAATTAAAACAAAAAGAATACACTACTCTAGAACTAGTACCTGAAGTAGAAGACTTAAAAAACAAATTCTTAGATGCAATGAATGATGACTTTAACACAGGACTAGCAATAAGTTACATATATGAAGCACAAAAGCTAATAAATAAAGAACTAACAACCACAAAAACAACATCAAAACTACTAGCACTAAATAACTTCATAACAGAATGTGCAGAAAACATACTAGGTCTAACATTCGAAACAACACAAAACAATAAAGAACAAGATCTAATAAACATAATAAATGAAATAAGAAACGAATACAGACAAAACAAAGACTATCAAAAAGCAGATGAATTAAGAGACAAACTAACAAACCTAGGCATAACAATAAATGATAGATAAAAAGGATATAATAATAGATATTCTTTTTTTAATACTATATTTTCATATTTTATCGTATAGAAAAAGAGTAAGATTCTTTCTTACTCAATTTCCCACTAGAAATTCTAGTTTTTTCTCTTAATTTCTCATCAGAAATTCTAGCTTTTTATTTTTTCGCATTAATTTTATTGCTTTTTACTTCCCACTAGAAATCCTAGAGCCAAGATTTCTTACTAAAATTCTCACAAAAAATTATACTTCTTTTCTAAATTTCATCCTAAAACTTTAATAAATAAAATATTAATTTTAGTACTATATTAAGTACATATATATTTTTTTAACTGGCTCGCGAATACATTCGCGTTTATATTATCTTTCTATAAACTCTCTAATTATCAGCTTTTTTGCACGAATCATCTATTGTGACTGTATATGGAACACTGCTTGTTCCTTGACCAGACAACTGAACACAAGATTTCAGAGAAAGTACTGGACGCACGACGTACGAATTGTCGACGCGCGCGTCGATCAACTGACCAGGTTTACCCGAACCGACCACGAAGAACACGAGCGGGTCGTAGCTTCTGAAGTAAGACGGA
>CANPXI010000100.1 GCA_947585885.1 uncultured Bacilli bacterium | reverse complement strand
ATTATTGTCTTCATAGTTCTTCTCCTTTATTATTTACAATTTAATTATAGTTTACTTATTTGTTAGTGTCAATCACTAATTTTATACTTTTACTTACAATATTCGACAATTTTTTCAGAATAAAAAAAGAGTTAACTTAATTAACCCTTAAAACTTTAGATACTTTTTTATTGTTAACTTTTTGAATATCTCCAAATACTTCATATAAGTACGGAATATAAGGAACTTTTCTATCACATTTTTGAAGTTCTCTTACTAAACTTCTTATTCTTCTTAAATATTTAATTCTTTCACTTTTCTTATCATATTCATATTTACTAATTTCATAAATGTTTTTATTAAAAATACTATCTAATAATTGTAAAAGCATACTTAATCTATCAAAGTTAGAATCAACTTTTAACATTTCTCTTCTATAAGTGCTATAGTTACCTGTTAAAACAGGCACTCTATCATTTTTATAACATCCAATTTTAGCACTATCTAAATCTATAAAATAATACTTTAAATTTTTATCTACTAAAATATTATAAAAATTTAAATCTCCTAATACTATATTTTCTGGTAAATTATGTAACTTTTTTAAAGTAATTGAAATTTTTGAAAGTAAATAAAAATATTTATTTAAGTCATAATTTAACTTACGTGAATATTCACTTAAAGTTTTACTAGACTTAATATAATTCATAGAATATCCATAAAACATTCTCTTATCCATTCTAGTAATAATCTTGTCTTTTGGTAAAACAAAATTATCTAATTGAAGTGAAGAAAGAATCTCAATTTTTCTTTCTTTTCCTATTCTTCCAAGCTTACTTATATCTTTAAAAACTTTATAAATAGTATCCCCTTTATACAAAATATCTGCTTCACTATTCTTTTTAACCCTTAATAACTTAGCACCATTTAAAATAGTACTATCTAACTCCTTCATTAATTAACCCCCTAATTAAAAAAGCCATAAGGCTTTATGTAAAAGTTATAAAGTGTTTTTAATTTTTACTTATTTGAATAATATCAACTTCAACTGGTGTTTCTTGTCCAAATAAATCTATTAATACATTTAACTTTTGATTTTCTAAATCAACTGAAGTAACTTTACCAAACATACCTTTAAACGGTCCATCAATAATAGTTACAGAGTCTCCCTCATGTAAATCAGTACTAGCGTCTATCCTACTAAGTCCTTCAACTGCTAAAATCTTATCTATTTCTTGTGGAAGTAAAGGTGTTGGTTTTGCTCCCTTACCACTTGAACCTATAAACCCAGTAACGCCTGGAGTATTTCTTACTACATACCAAGCTTCATCACTCATAATCATTTCTACAAGCACATACCCTGGAAACATTTTCTTAATCTTTTCTTTTTTTACACCATCTTTAATTTCTACTTCTTTAGTTTCTGGAACAATAACTCTAAAAATATTATTTTCCATACCCATAGATTCAGTACGCATAAGTAAATTTTCTTTAACTTTACTTTCATGTCCTGAATAAGTATTTACTACATACCATAACTTTTCATTTTCCATACTAAGCCACTAGTCCTTTCAAGAAAGTGAAAATTAAATCAAGTAAATAAAAATATACGCCAAAGAATACCATCATACCAAGAATAGTAACTGAATACTTAACTAAATCTTTACCTCCTGGCCAACGTACCATTTTTATTTCTTTTTTTACACCTTTAAAAAATGCACCAATTTTCATAAAAAAAACACTTTTTTGTGTGTAACTAAATACTACCACAATTATTAAATAATATCAAGTGTTTTAAAGAAAAAGAACCAAAATTTGTTCTTTTATCTTTTATTTATTTCTTCATTTAATATCTTATTAGCAACTCCTGGGTTTACTTTTCCACCGCTCATCTTTAATACTTGTCCCATTAAATACCCAAGTATATTAGTTTTACCACTTTTATAAGTTTCTACTTGTGTTGTATTTTCATCAAGCACTTTATTAACAATACTTCTAATTTCATCTGTATCACTTATTTGCTCCATATTTTCACTTTTCACTATCTCTTCTGGAGAGTTCTTTTGATCTAACACTTTAACAAAAACTTCTTTAGCTTGTTGAGAACTAATCTTACCATTTTTAACCATATCCATTAAATTAACAAGCATTTCTGGTGTTAAATATACGTCACCTACTTCTAAAAAGTTAGCACTCATATATCCTAAGAGTCTTGTAGTTATCCAGTTAGATGCATCTTTCGCGTCTCCTCCAAGTGTTAATACTTCATCATAAAACTTACATAAATCTACATTTCTTATAATAGTTTTAGCATCTTTTTCATTAACCCCTAAACTAATAAATCTTTCTTTTTTCTTATTAGGTAACTCTGGAATAGTCTTTTCTATATCACTAATAAACTCTTTAGTTATAGGTACAACTGGTATATTAGGTTCAACATAATACTTATAATCAATTGCATCTACTTTTTCCCTCATAGACACAGTAACTTTTTCATCATCTACCCATCTACGAGTTTCTTGTATAACTTTTCCTCCACTTTCTAAAACTTCTCTTTGTCTTTGCTCTTCATAAAGAATAGTCTCTTTAACACTATTAAATGAATTAATATTCTTTATTTCAGCTCTTACTCCAAGTTTTTCTTCACTTTCTTCTTTCATAGAAATATTAACGTCTACTCTAAGTTCACCTTTATCACTTGATGCATCTGAAACATCTAAATACTTTATAATAGTTCTTAAACTCTCTAAAAATTCTACAACTTCTTTTTCATTATAAAATACTGGGTCTGTTACAATCTCTACAAGTGGAACACCTGCACGGTTATAATTAATTAAACTGTAATTACTAAAGTGGTCCATACTAGCAGAATCTTCTTCTAAATGTAACTGATGAATAGTAACTCTTTTTACTTTCCCATCTACTTCTATATCTAAGTAACCATTTTTACCAAAAGGTTTAGTCATTTGGGTAATTTGGTATCCTTTAGGTAAATCAGCATAATAATAGTTTTTTCTATCAAACATAACTTCATCAGGTATTTCACAGTTAAGCGCAAGTGCTAACTTAATTGCTTTTCTAACTCCTTCAATATTAGGAAGAGGTAAAATACCAGGAAGTGCTAAATCTATCTCACTAATATTTTCATTAGGCATCTTTTCATATTCATTTTTACTACCTGAAAACATTTTTGATTTAGTATTAAGTTCACAGTGAATTTCAAGTCCAATAACTGGTTTAAGCATTCTTTTCACCTCCACTTACCATACCTTTAAGTCCTGTTATATCCTCTACAAAACTAGCTATTTGTAAACACTTTAAGTCTTCTTTTATAGGACAAGTTATATTTACTCCAATAGGCATATCTTCTACTTTACCAAAAGGTAATGTAATACTAGGATATCCTCCAAAATTACCAATAGCTAAATGGTTCTCAAGAAGCAAGTATTCGTTATCTAATCTATCTGCTTCCTTTTCAGGATTAATTTTAGGTGCAATACCTCCAGCTGGTAAAATCATCCCATCATACTCTTTAAATAATTCATTTATTTTATCAACTATCATATGTCTTGCTCTTTTAGCATTCAAAAATAACTTCTCTTGATTTTCTCTATTTAAAACATAACTACCTATCACAAATCTTCTCTTTATCATTTCTCCAAAACCAT
>CANPXI010000099.1 GCA_947585885.1 uncultured Bacilli bacterium | reverse complement strand
GTTATACTTATTACGCTTCAGTATCTACATCAAGTAAATACTGTTCAAAAGGTGGTTACCTAAGCGGAGATAAATGTTATCTAACTAATGAATACACTTATAAAGCTTCAAATAAAGCTGGTAAAACAACATATGAATGTAAAAATGGTGGAACACTTAAAGGAACAACTTGTAGTGTATCTAAACTAAAATCTTCATATAATGCAACAGCTAAAACAACTAAGAGCACAGTATATGATTATAAGTGGAGTAGTAATAAAACTTTAGATGGATGGACAGCTACTGGAGAAACAAGAACAAAAACTACAAAATAAATAAACTAAAGGCTAAAGTATAAATTACTTTGGCCTTTTTATTATATAAGGAGTTAAATATGCCTAAAGAAGAAATAAAAAGATATACAATATCTATAATAGAAAAAATAAGTTCAAGAAGAGTAAAAACAGAAGAAGAATTAAGAAAATTATTAAGTCAAATAGATAAATATAATAGTAAAGACACAAATCCATATTTTATTGGTAACATAGAAATAAATAGAAGTAATGGAATAGTAACGTTTACTCAATATAAAAAAATAACAGAAAGAACAACTCTAGAAAACATAGATAAAGTAACATCTTACTATAGAAATGACTTTGACTTAAAAACACTTTATAATGTAGACTATAAAAATCGTCACCCATTAATAATAACATATAGATCTAATAAACAAATAAGAGTATTAGAAATAGTATATAAAGCTAAAAGTAAATATTTAGATAGAAGCTATGTAAAACAAAAATACATAGAATATGCAAGTGATATGGACTTTATAAACAAAATATTAAAAAATAAACAAATAGAAGCAAGTTTTACTAATAACTTAGATGATTTTGATATTCTTTTTAAACTAAGAGAAGAATTAAAATACGAATTACCTGCTATTATAGACAAAACTCCAATGTATAAATTTTATAGCAGTGCAATTACCAAAAATGGAAAACTAAATTACTTTAACTTTAGGCTACTTGGAATGCTTCTAAAAGAATATGAAAAAGATATAAAAGAAGAAGAAATAGAAGAAGAACCAAAAGAAATAATAGGCCAACTTTCACTAGAAGAATTCGTAATGGAAGACTTAAGAGAAAAATGGGAAGAAGCCAAAATAATGGTAACACAAGCATCCCTTGAAGAAGCATACGAAAATAAATTAATAAAAAGACACAAAACGACAAAATAAACTGTCGTTTTTTTATATACTCTAAATTGGTGAGTAATATATGAAAGTATACATAGATTTGATATTATTTCTAAACTTTGCTTTTGATTTTTTATTACTTTTAACAGTATCAATAATACTAAAAAGAAACACACCACTAAAAAGATTATTTTTAGGTTCCTTAGTAGGAAGCATAACAATATTAGTACTATTTATCCCATTTACCACACTAACTTTATTCATAATGAAAATACTTTTAAGTATAATTATAATAGTAGTAACATATGGACTAAAAGACTTAAAATACATTCTTACTAATCTCTTATACTTTTACATAACAAGTATTTTACTAGGTGGTTTCTTATATTACCTAAACATAAACCTAAGCTATAAAAACATAGGAATGGTATTTTACCATAAAGGAATAGGTATAAATTATATATTCTTGCTAATCGCCTCCCCAATAATACTACTAATTTACACAAAACAAATGAAAAAACAAGAATACATAAATAATACCTATTACAAAGTAGACGTATACATAAAAAACAAAATAATAAGATTAAATGGCTTTATGGATACAGGTAACACATTACTAGATCCCTACAAAAAAAGAAAAGTAATAATATCTACTAATAAAGAACTAAATAAATACATAAATGAAAATAACTTCTTACTAGTCCCTTATGAAAGCCTAAACACTAAAGGATTACTTAAATGCATAAAAGTAGACAAAATATACATAGAAAACCTAGGAATAAGAAAAAACGTACTAGTTGGAGTAACAAAAGAAAAAATAAAAATAGATGGAATAGACTGTATACTTAATTACTTATTAAAGGAGGATAAATAATGAATATAATAAAACTATTAAAAAAACTATTTAAAGAAAGTAAACTTTGTTTATACTTAGGAAGTGCAGATACGCTCCCTCCACCACTAGATAAAGACGAAGAAGAACTACTTGTAACAAAATCAAATAATGGAGACTTAAGTGCTAGAAACAAACTAATTGAGCATAACCTAAGACTAGTAGTATTCCTAGCAAAAAAATATGATAACACTATGTATGATTTAGAAGACTTAGTTTCAATAGGCACAATTGGACTAATAAAAGGAGTTAAAACATACAAACTAGATAAAAACATAAAACTAGCAACATATGCTTCTCGCTGTATAGATAATGAAATACTAATGTTCCTAAGAAAAAACAAAAGAAGAAAAGTAGAAATAAGCTTTGAAGACTCAATAAACCTAGACTCAGATGGAAACGAATTACACTTAGAAGACGTATTAGGAACAGAATCTAACATAGTAGAAAAAAGTTATGAAGATGAAGTAGATAAAGAACTACTTCTAAAAGTATTAAACGAACTAAATAAAAGAGATAAAGAAATACTAACCCTTCGCTATGGCTTAAATAACACAGAAGAATACACTCAAAAAGAAGTAGCAGATATGTTAGGTATAAGTCAAAGCTATATCTCAAGAATAGAAAAAAAGGCAATAAAAAAACTAAAATCACTTATGAAAGTATAAAACAATTAGAAAAATCACTAATTGTTTTTTTGTATAAATTTACTAAAGTTGTTAATGATAAGAGTGAGTATTATATAAAGTTGCTTATAATTTTAAATTATAATTTATAATTGACAGTAAATGTAAGAAAAAGTATAATTAATTATAGATAATAGCTGAAAGGAATTTGGTTATGAAAGAAAATAATGTTAATAAAAAATATATAATTATTTCAATAATAGTTGTAATTATTATAGGAGTAAGTTTAAGCTTTGCATTTTATGCAGTAGGAGTTAATGGAGACAATCAAAATGTAGTTGTAACTAGTAAAAACATAAAAATAGTCTATAGCGATGAAAACTCAAAACATATTAGTGCTGAAGATATCACCCCAGGATGGAATGATACAAAAACATTTACAGTAGAAAACCAAAGTTCATCTACATATAACTATAATATAATAATAGAAGGCATGGTTAATACTTTTACAGCAGAAAATGGTCTACAATATAAAATAACAAGTGAAACTGGATATAACATGACAAATTTTAAAAATATACCAGCAGCTGACGAAGAAGGTAATGCAATACTTGCCTATGATATACCTATAGAAGTAGGAGAAGACAACATGCATAGTTACACTATAGAATTTAGATACTATGACGACCCAAATATAGACCAATCAGCTGACATGAATCAATCATTTGAAGGTAGCATCTACATAACAGATGGCACACTAGAGCCAACATTAGCCAATTTCTTTGTAAATAAATATAAAAACAAAAACATAACAAAAAGAGAAGACTTTACCACAACTAGTGAAACAGGAGCAATCTATTATGAAGATGGAGACTATACAGAAAATGGTGCAAAAGTATTATACTGGACAGGTAATGTAAATGATGGAGACTTTGATAACTGGGTAAAGTTTGGAAAAGATGGAGAAAGTGATATATACTGGAGAATAATCAGAACAAATGAAGATGGAGGCTTAAGATTATTATATGCAGGAACAGAAA
>CANPXI010000098.1 GCA_947585885.1 uncultured Bacilli bacterium | reverse complement strand
CTACACCTCTATTAGAACAATATGCAAGAGGTTTAAAAGGCATATTTAAATTAATAACATTAGATAAAAGAATAAGTAATAAAGAACCACTAATAAACATAGTTGATATGAACCAAGAAGTGAAAAAAAGAAACTTCATAATAAGTAGTGTATTAAAAACAAAAATAAATGAAACATTAAATAATCACCATCAAGCAATAATACTCTTAAATAGACGAGGTTACAGCACATTCATGAGTTGTTCTTCATGTGGATATGTATGGAAGTGCCCTAACTGTGATATATCTCTTATATATCATAAAAGCACTAATAACTTAAGATGCCACTACTGTGGGTATACAACAAAAATGACAAATACATGTCCAAATTGTCATGAAGAAGCAATCAAAGATTTAGGCTTAGGTACTGAAAAACTTGAAAGTATTTTACAAAAAGAATTCCCTACTGCTAGAACTGTTAGAATGGATCTTGACACTACTAGTACAAAAGGTTCACATCAAAAAATAATAGAATCATTTTCAAATAACGAGTATGACATACTAATAGGAACCCAAATGATATCTAAAGGACTTAACTTTAAAAATGTATCTCTTGTCGGAGTTATCAACATAGATGCATCTTTAAACATTCCTGACTTTAGAAGTAGTGAAAGAACATTTGAACTTTTAATGCAAACTTCTGGTAGAACTGGAAGATTTGATTTACCAGGTGAAGTAATCGTGCAAACATATAACCCAGATAACTATTGCCTAAAATGTGTAAAAAACCATAGTTACATAGATTTTTATAAAGAGGAGATGGACATAAGAAAAAAACTAAAATACCCTCCATACTACTATTTAGTATCTATAAAAATAATAAGTACAGAGTATGAGCTAGCAAGGGATGAAGCAACTAAAATAAAAAATAACTTAAATAGGTTACTTAGTAATAGATTTATAATACTAGGTCCATCCACTGCAAGTATATTTAAACTAAAAGGCAAATACTATTTTCAAATAATAATAAAATATAGAGAAAAAGAAAACTTATTCACAGTTTTAAAAGAAATAAATGACTTATACACATCAAACAAAGTAAAAGTAGATATAAACATAAACCCATTAAATCTAGTTTAAAATATGCTATAATAAAAGCGAGGTATAAAATATGAAAGATAAAAAAGTAGTATTCATGGGAACTCCAGAATTTGCTGTTCCAGTATTAAAAAAATTAATAGAAGAAACTAATGTTGTCTTAGTAGTAACCCAACCTGATAAAAGTGTAGGAAGACACAAAGAATTAGTAAAAACTCCAATAAAAAAAGTAGCCGAAGAAAATAACATAAAAGTATTTCAACCAGAAAAAATTAAAAATGACTATAGTGTTGTATTAGAAGCAAACCCAGATATCATAGTCACTTGTGCATACGGGCAAATAATACCTAATATACTTTTAGAAACACCTAAATACAAAGCAGTAAACGTTCACGCATCCCTTTTACCAAAACTAAGAGGTGGTGCTCCACTTCATAAATCAATAATATATGGTGAAAAAGAAACAGGAATAACTATAATGTATATGAGTGACAAAATGGATGCAGGAGACATAATCGAGCAAGAAAAAATAGAAATAACAGACTCTGATAACGTTGGAACTATTCATGATAAACTAAGCCTAATAGGTGCGAATCTTTTAATAAAAGTATTACCTAGCATATTTAATAACACTAATAAAAGAATAAAACAAGATGAAAGTAAAGTAACATATGCTTACAATGTAACTAGAGAAGAAGAAAAAATTGACTTTAATAAAACTGCAAGAGAAGTATTTAACCAAGTAAGAGGCTTATACCCTTATCCAATTGCATACACTACTCTAAAAAACGATGAAATAAAAATACTTACATGTGAACTAAATGATAGTGAAAAAGGTAATATTGGTGAAATAACAGATTTAAATAAAAAAGGAATAATAGTAAAATGTAAAGACAAAAGCATACTTATTACTAAACTAAAACCAAGTGGAAAAAAAGAAATGAATGCTAGAGATTTTATAAATGGATATAAAAAAGAAAATCTAATCGGGGAGTACTTTAAATGAATGAAAATAAAAAAACAACTACAAAATTAATAATATATATTGCCATTTTTTTACTAGCTGCATTAATAATAATTGTAGATAGAGTTCTATCTGATAATAAAGTAGAACAAAATAATAATACTAACGAAAATAAACAAACAGGAATAATTGAAACAATAAAAAATATTAACACAAAACATTTTAAAAGCACGGCTAACTTAACATTTGAAGATGATGCAATAACACTAGAATACGAAAAATCTGACACATTAGAAATAGGTATAAAAAAATATCACAATGAAACAAAACAATATATAAAATATAATAATACATATTATGAACTAAAAGAAAATGACTTTATAAAACTAAATAACTTTAATGAGTTTGATTTTGATAGAACATTTATAGAACTAGAAAACATAAAGAAAATATTAGATTTAGAAAAAACACAAAAAACATCTACTTACTTAGATACAAATATTTTAGAAATAACTTATAACACAAATGACTTAATAAATATATATAATGACTATAATAATACACATATATTAAAGTTAGATGAGAGTAGCACAGTAATGAAAATATACTATACTGATGCTTCCTTAGATCATATAGAATTTGATATCACTAATCTTTATAATTCTATAAATAAACAAGAAAAAGATAAAGTTTTATTAACATTAACTTTTAAAGAAACAAAAGAAGAAAACAATAACTGGATCATAGAAAAACTAAATTAAAAAAATTATCTAGTTTTGTCTAATTTAATGCGCCATTTATTAAAATAATATATATTAGTACTAGAGGTGATTAAAATAGATACAAAACTAACAGAAACTTACAATAAAATGATAGATGATTTAACAATGTCTATAATTGAAACAAAAGGAAACTTTAGAAAATAGGTTTCTTTTTATTTTATATAATATTTTATATAATATTTGACAAAAAATGACATATCTCTTATAATTATAATGGAAAAGGGGCATTGATAAAATGGAAGATAAAATAACATTAACAACAAATGATATACTAGAACAACAATTCAAAATCGATGCAAGAGGTTATAGACCTCAAGAAGTAGACAAATTTTTAGATATCATAATCGAAGATTACACTAAATATGAAAAACTTATAAGAAGATATGAAGAAGAACTTAAAAGTGTATTAAGTGAAAATTCCCAACTAAAAAGTGAACTTAGAAACTTAAAATCTACATTAAGTGTCGCAGAAAACAATAAAGGTGTAACAAACGTTGATATACTAAGAAGACTTGGCGAATTAGAAAAAATAGTATATGGTGAAGAACATAACTAAAAATAAATATCTTAGGTAAACGCTGCATATAATTATGTAGAGGAAAGTCCATACTCGCATAGTCTGAGATGACTATAGTGTTTCGTGCTAAGGGAAAAAATAACCTTAGGTAGCTTATGCTAACGGCTCCAAAAAAGTCAAGACCTGACTTGAGTAGGTATAAAAGTGCCATAGTGACGATTAGTCTGCAGGGATGCAGAACGTGGAACGAGGTAAACCCCACGAGCGAGAAACCCAAATTTGGTAGGGGAGCTCTTACAAAGGAACCAAACGGAGTAAGGGAGTTATTAACTAGATAAATGTTTACCGCCCTTAAAGGGTACAGAAAATGGCTTATTAGATATTTATATAAAAAAGGAGATAACCTATGAAA
>CANPXI010000097.1 GCA_947585885.1 uncultured Bacilli bacterium | reverse complement strand
TCCACTTATATAGACCATTTAGTGAAAAATACTTTCTAAATGTACTACCTAAAACTGTAGAAAAAATAACTGTATTAGATAGAACAAAAGAAGCAGGAAGTCTAGCTGAACCTCTTTACTTAGATGTAGCCGCCTGTCTTAAAGACGAAGACATAGAAGTAATCGGTGGTAGATATGGTTTATCAAGTAAAAACACTACCCCTTCACAAATAAAAAGTGTATTTGATAATATGAATCGCCACAAAATGAAAGATCATTTTACTATAGGAATAATAGATGACGTAACTAACTTAAGTTTAGAAGAAAAAGAATACAATCTAAACAAAACTTATAAAGAAATAAAAGTATATGGTTTTGGTTCAGATGGAATGGTAAGTGCAAGCAAAAACATACTAAAAATAATAGGAAAAAAAGAAGGAAACTTTGTACAAGGTTACTTTGAATATGATAGTAAAAAAAGTGGAGGAGTAACAATAAGCCATTTAAGAATAGATAAAGAAAGAATAAACGCGCCATACTATTTAACTAACCCTAACCTAATAGTCGTATCAAAAGACTCATACCTAAAAAAATATGACGTATTAGACGGAATAAAACAAAAAGGAATATTCTTACTTAACACAAATAAAACTGATGAAGAAATAAATGAATTTTTACCAAATAATATAAAAGAAACAATAAAAAATAAACAAATAAAATTCTTTATAACAGACGCAGAAAAACTATCAGATAAATATAACCTAAAAGGAAAAATAAATAACATAATAGCTTTGTACATACTAAAAATGCTAGGTGCAGTAGGTAGTGACATAGTAGAATTTAAAGACATAATAAAAAAGACTTACCATAAAAAAGGTGCAACTATTATAGATAGAAACTTAGATGCCTTAGAAGAAGCAGTAGACTATTTAAGAGAATATAATATAGATAATTTAACTTTTGAAGAAACAAAAGATAAAAAAGAATACTCTATAACTAATGAAATGATAGAAAGAAGAGGAAACCTACTTAAAGTATCAGACTTTTTACCTCACGCTGATGGAACATTTGAAGGAGGCGCAAGCTTATCTGACAAAAGAAAAATATCAGCCCGTGTCCCATCTTGGTGCAAAGAAAACTGTATTGAATGTAATATGTGTTCATTTATCTGTCCTCACGCAGTAATAAAGCCATTTAGTATAACAGAAGAAGAACTAAATAAAAGTCCACTTAAAAAAAGTGACACAATATCTAGTATAGGAGAAGAAAACAAAGGATTTTATCTAGGAATAAACACTGATAATTGTACTGGATGCACTCTATGTGAAAAAGTATGTCCTGGTAAAAATGGTGAAAAAGCAATAAAAATGGATTATCCACAAGAAGGAATAGATGAAATATGTGATTACTTAAAAGAAAACATAAAAAATGATACACCTTTTAACAAATTCACAGTTAAAGGCCTAGGATTCACTGAAAAACTACTTGAATTTCCTGGTGCTTGTGCTGGATGTGGTGAAACAGCATACCTAAAAGTATTAACAAGCCTTTATGGAAAAGAAATAATAATATCTAATGCAACAGGATGCTCTTCTATATATAGCTCATCTCTTCCAAACACACCATATAGAATTCCATGGATAAGCTCATTATTTGAAGACAATGCTGAATTTGGTCTAGGACTTCACACAGCATACAAAAATGCAAGAAATAGAATAAAAGAAGTAATGACTAAAGAAAAAGATAACGTATCAAAAGATATAAAAAACATATTCAAAACATACATAGATAATATGGAAGACTCTATAATAACAAACGAAGTAAAAGAAAAGTTACAAAAAGAAAAAATACCAGAAGAATTAAAAGAATTAATAGATTATATACCTAAAAGAACAGTATGGATTGTAGGTGGAGATGGATGGGCTTATGATATAGGTTTTGGAGGCCTTGATCACGTCTTAAGATCAAACGAAAATGTAAAAGTTTTAGTATTAGATACTGAAGTATACTCAAACACAGGTGGCCAAACATCAAAGTCTACTAGAATAGGAGCAGTAGCAGAGTTCTCTAGTACTGGTAAACTAAAACCAAAAAAAGACTTATTCGAGTTTGCAATGAACATACCAAATGTATATGTTGCATCCATTAGTGCTGGTGCTAACAGTATGCAAACAATAAAAGCATTCAAAGAAGCTATGGAACATAATGGCCCAAGTATAATAATTGCCTATAGCCCTTGCATAGCTCACGGTATAAGTGGAGGACTATCTAACATGGTAGAAGAACAAAAACTCCTAGTTGACAGTGGTTACAATATTTTAATGAGATACATTCCAGAAACAAAGGAACTTCATATTGACTCAAAAGAACCTAACTTCCAACTATACGAATCAGTATTTGAAAAAGAACTAAGATATAAAAACTTAGAAAACTTAAATGAAAAAGAATATGAAGAATTATACATAAAAAATATGACAAATGCCAAAAACAGATATGAACATTATCTAAAAATAAGTAATGAAAACAAGAAAGAATTTGACGAAAAAATAGAATTGTAGTATAATATCGACTATCAAAAGGGGGAAAAATGAAAATAGATAAAAGGAAAAGTATAATAAGTTTATTACTTGCTACTTCTATCAGTCTAAATGCATCATTATTAACTTCTTGCTCGCCTTCAAAAAAACCAACAGAATCAAATGATTCATCTGCTGTAATAAATGAAGAAAATTCTATCTATGGAAAAAATATTATAATAGTAGATACAAATATAGAAGGTTTAGAAATCGAAAAA
The DNA here is from genome assembly GCA_947585885.1 of uncultured Bacilli bacterium. GTDB lineage: Bacteria > Bacillota_I > Bacilli_A > RF39 > UBA660 > MGBC139354. The sequence continues at coordinate 1,000 of CANPXI010000097.1, read as the reverse complement.
GAAGGAATAAATAAAAGATACCTTATGCTAAAAGTCTTAGGTATCAATGAAACTCAAATATCAGAAACTGAGTCACAAATAATAATTGGATACTCTAATATAGATAATGATGAAATAACAGCATTACTTGCAATGAACATAGATTATGAAAATTACCACGTAGATAAAACATTATTTGTATATAAAAATGGTCTAGAAAAATTTACAATAACAGATAACATAATGCAAAACTTTAACACATCTTGGCTTTGGAATATAAATGCTCTAAAAGATATAATAGAAATAAAAGAATATTATACTTTAGATGAATTAAATGAAATATTAAACATTTTAAACGATACAAAAACATTATCTCTAAATAATCAAGAAACTGTAATGATATAAAATTACAGTTTTTTTAAACAACAAAAAAAAGGATTGCTCCCCCTGAGAGCAATCCGGAAAAAAGAATAAAAAGGGGTTGGCTAGTGTGATACTAGCACCAATTCGCCTTAAGTGAATTGGTAAGTCTATATACTAAACGAAAAGGGCCATTTTGTCAACATTTTTTTGCTAATTTGTTTTTATTTGTCAAGACATTTGAAAAAAAATTTACATATAAAAACTAAAGTACCTAAATCTTTAAAGTACTAAATAAAGTACATATAGTAAATTTTTTTTATAGTATAATTGCTTTAGGTATCTTTACCTTAATTCCAAAGTATTCATTTATCTTTTCTACCGGAGAATAATCTTTCTTGAATCTTTTCTTATTATTAAAATTCTTTATGTATTTATTAACATAGTATAACAGACTATCATTATCTGTAATATCTTCCCAAGCCAGGCAATCTCTTTCAATTGCCCAGTGAAAAGATTCAACTTCACTCTGGGCAGTACAATGCCCTGGAACGATTGTTTTGTGACAGTTAAAGTACTTCTCGACTGTCTTTGTAAATACAGACTTTTCTGGACTTGATTTATTAGATACGCGTGTATCTCTATTAGTAAATTCTTTACC
>CANPXI010000096.1 GCA_947585885.1 uncultured Bacilli bacterium | reverse complement strand
GAGTTTAGAAGACTTGTTTATGAGTATGGGTTATGATGTAGTAGAAGGACCTGAAGTAGAAACTGATGATAATTGTTTTGAAAAACTTAATATACCAAAAGATCATCCTGCTCGTGATATGCAAGATACATTTTATATTACAGAAGATATGCTTCTTAGAAGTCAAACAAGTAGTGTTCAAGTAAGAACAATGCTTTCAAATAAAGATAAGACTCCTATTAAAATGGTATGTCCTGGTAAAGTTTATAGAAGAGATAATGATGATGCTACACATAGTCATCAATTTATGCAAATGGAAGGACTTGTAGTAGATAAGAATATAAGTTTAAGTGATTTAAAAGGAACTCTTTTGGAACTAGCTCACGCATTACTTGGAGAAAATACTAATGTTAGATTTAGACCAAGTTATTTTGGGTTTACTGAACCATCTTATGAAGTAGATGTTACTTGTTTTAAATGTGGTGGTAAAGGATGTGCACTTTGTAAGAATATTGGATGGATAGAAATTTTAGGTAGTGGTATGGTTCATCCTAATGTTCTTAGAATGTGTGGTTATGACCCAGAGGTTTATACAGGTTTTGCTTTTGGTGTAGGAATAGAGAGACTTGCAATGTTTAAGTATGGTATTACTGATTTAAGAAATATTTATACTAATGATATTAGATTTTTAAATAATTTTAATAGAAAGGACGTGGAGTAAATGATTTTTAGTAAGAAGTTTGTTAGTGATTTTGTAGAGTTACCTGAAGATATTAAGACTATTGCTGAAGATATGACACGTGTAGGTAACGAGTATGATACTGTAGGTCCTTTAATTGATGCTACTAATTTAGTAGTAGGTGAAGTAGTAGAATGTGAGATGCATCCAGAAAGTGATCATTTACATGTTTGTAAAGTTAATGTAGGTAGTGAAGTACTTGATATAGTATGTGGTGCACCTAATATGAGAAAAGGAATAAAAGTAATAGTTGCACTTCCAGGGGCACACTTACCAGGTGGAGAAATAAAGAAAAGTGTTATAAGAGGAGCAGTAAGTAATGGAATGTGCTGCAGTCGTGCTGAGTTAGGACTTGATAAAAAGTATTTATCTAAAGAAGACGTTGAAGGAATACACGAGTTACCAATGGATGCACCTATTGGAGAAGATGCTATTAAGTATATGTGTTTAGATGACGATATAATAGATTTTGAACTAACAAGTAATAGAAGTGATTTATTAAGTGTTATGGGACTTGCCTATGAAGTAGGTGCTATATATAATAGAAAAGTTAAATTAAAAGATATTAAATATGATACAGTTAAAGATAATTTTGAAAGTGATGTTACTTTAAGTGTAGATACAGAAAAAGTTCCTTTGTTTTTACTTGGTAGAGCTATGGATGTAACTATTAAAGAAAGTCCAGAATTTATAAAGAATAGATTAATTGCGTGTGGTATTAGACCAATTAATAATGTAGTTGATATAAGTAACTATGTTATGCTTGAAACTGGACAACCACTTCATTATTATGATGCTGATTTAGTAGGTAATTTTATAGGTGCAAGAATGGCGAGTGACGGGGAAAAACTTACTACACTTGACGGACAAGAAAGAGAGTTATCTATAAATGATATTGTTATTTATAATAAAGAAAAAGCACTTGGACTTGCTGGAGTAATGGGTGGCTTAGATACTGAGATTAATGAAAATACTAAAAATATTTTAATAGAAAGTGCGCAATTTGATCCTGCATCTATTAGAAAGACTGCTAAAAAAATATTAAGAAGTGAAGCAAGTAGTAGATTTGAAAAAGGAATTGATATTGAAAGAACTTATTTAGCAATGGAAAGAAGTAAGGAACTTTTAGAAAAGTATGCTGATGCTAAGATAAGCGATTACACTCATAAATATGATAAATGTACTCACGGGGATAAAGTTATAGATATTACTTTAGAAAAAATTAATTCAGTTTTAGGAACAGAGTATACTATAGATGAAGTAGTAGATGCATTTAATAGATTAGGTTTTACTACTAAAGTAGAAGGTTCATTAATTAGTACAAGTGTACCTTCTAGAAGACTTGATATAAGTATTAAAGAAGATTTAATTGAAGAAGTGGGTAGAATACTAGGAGTAGATAATATTCCTGCAACACTTCCTATTACTAATACAAAAAGAGGACATATTGATAAGTATATAAGAAATATTAAAGAAAGACTTTCTAGTATGGGACTTAATGAAGTTATTAGTTATTCATTAATATATGATAAAGACTATAGTATGTTTCAAAGTGAAGTAAAGGAAAGTATTAAAGTACTTGAACCAATGGTACAAGGAAAAGATACTTTAAGAGCTAGTTTAGTGTCATCTTTGCTTCAAGTTTATGAATATAATAAAGCACGTAATCAAAAAGATATTAATATATTTGAAATAGGTAAATCATATTATAAAAAGGATAGTGAATATATAGAAGAAGATATTCTTAGTATTTTAATGACAGGAACTTATATAAGTGGAATTAATACTAATATTAAAAGTGACTTCTATTATTTAAAAGGAATTGTAACTAATTTACTTGAATTTTTAGGTTTTAATAAAAGATATGACTATACAAGTGACGTTAAAATTAAAGAATTACATCCATACCAAAGTGCTAATATTATAGTAAGTGGGGTTAATGTTGGGTTTATTGGTAAAGTACATCCATCTTTATATACAGAAGATATTTATACTTGTGAAATTAATTTAACTAAGTTAAAAAGTATAAAAACAGGTAAACTTAAATTTAAGGAATTAAGTAAATTTCCTAGTATAAAGAAAGATATTTCATTTACTTTAAATAAAGATATTACTAGTAAAGAGATTATTAAAGATATTAAGAATACAACTTCTAAGATTTTAGATAGTGTAGTAGTGTATGACGAATATATGATGGATAATGAAAAGAGTTTAACTTTTACACTTACATTTTTAGATGATGCACGTACATTAACTGAAGAAGAAGTAATGGTTGAATTTAATAAAGTAATTGACACTATTAGTAATAAATATAATGCTCGTCTTAAAAATATGTAGTATAATATAAATAGGAAAGGACGTGAAAGAATATATGAGTACTGGAACTATAATTTTAATAGTAGTATTAGTAGTTATTTTGTTAATAGTAGTATATTTAGTAGCAACATATAATAGTTTAGTTCAACTACGTAATAGGGTAAAAGATCAATGGGCACAAATTGAGGTACAACTTAAAAGAAGATTTGATTTAATACCTAATGTAGTAGAGACTGTTAAAGGTTATGCTAAACACGAAAGTGATACTTTGAAAGGTGTAATTGAAGCTAGAAATAAATTTAATGTAGCTAGTACACCTGAACAAGAAATGGAAGCTAATAATCAATTAACAGGCGCAATTAGACAATTATTTGCACTTAGTGAAAGTTATCCTGATTTAAAAGCAGATACAAACTTTCTTAATTTACAATCTACTTTAGAGGATACAGAAAATAAAATAAGCACTACTAGACAATTTTATAATGATACAGTTCTTACTTTAAACAATAAAGTAGAAATGTTTCCATCTAATATAGTAGCTAATATGTTTAAATTTAAAAAGGAAGCTTTCTTTGAAGCAGAGGAAGAAGCTAAAGAAGCACCTAAAGTTAGTTTTTAAGGCTTACTATTGTAAGTCTTTTTTAAAGAAAGGGTTTTTATGAAAAAGTTTCTATTTATAATTTTATCTTTGTTTCTTTTTATACCAAGTGTTAATGCTGTTAGTAATGTAGACTATAAATTAGATGATTATATAGTGGATGCAAGTATTATAAG
>CANPXI010000095.1 GCA_947585885.1 uncultured Bacilli bacterium | reverse complement strand
TCATTATAACCACCTCGCTTTCTAAGAGAAACCCCCTGGAAAGTTCAGTGACATCCTAACTGTTAGATGTTCTATATACATTATACCAAACACTTATTTTACAATCAACAAAAACTTACAAAAATAATTTTAGTTGTTATTTTAATTTATTAATTATATAATATAATTAATTAAAGGAGGAAGTTATGGAGATATTTATAGATATACTATATGTTTTAGGTGGTCTTGTAGTAGGACTTATATTAGGTTTCTTTCTAGCAAGAAAACTAATGAAAAAAGAACTTAAAAAGAACCCACCAATAAATGAAGAAATGATAAAAACACTTATGAGAGGAATGGGAAGAACTCCAAACCAAAAACAAGTTAATCAATTAATGAAACAAATGAATAAATATAACGAATAATTTTATTTACAAAAAGAATATAATTTGTTATACTTGTAACATTAAAACAAATGAAAGAGACGGTATATAATGAGTTTTAATAAGAGAGTTAGCACTTGGGTGAAAGCTAATAAAATAAGTTATATATAGATCACTCTGGATGTTCTTTAGTGATAAGCTAAAGACGCATAATATGCGTTAAAAAGAATTAAGATAAAGTTATAAATAGGATGGTACCGTACACTTTACTCCTAGATATAACTTTTTATTTTGGAAAGAAGGAATAATATGTTTAAAGAATTATCAAAAAAACCAACTCACGAAAGAGAACTGGAAATACTAGAATACTGGAAAGAAAAAGATATACTAAATCTTACAATTGAAAATAGAAAAGATAATGAAAATTATGTATTCTATGATGGACCAGCAACAGCAAATGGAATGCCAGGACTTCATCATATGGTAGCAAAATTTTTAAAAGATACAATATGTAAATACCATACAATGGAAGGAAAAAAAGTATTAAGAAAAATAGGTTGGGATACTCATGGTCTTCCAGTAGAAGTACAAGTTGAAAAAAAACTTGGTTTTAAAGACAAAAACGACATAGAAAAATATGGTATAAAAGAATTTAATGATGAATGTAGAAAAGCAGTCTGGGAAAATGAAGCAGCTTTTGAAAGACTAACAAACGAAATGGGTCAATTCATTGATTTAAAAAATAGATACATTACTTATGACAATAACTACATTGAAACTGAGTGGTACATACTAAAAAAATTCTTTGATGAAGGTCTATTCTATGAAGGACATAAAATACTACCATTCTGTACAAGATGTGGTACTGGACTTGCTTCACATGAAGTTGCTCAAGGATATAAAGAAGTAACAGTTGAAACAGTAACAGTCCCATTTAAAAAGAAAGATGAAGAAAACACTTAAACGTTGCCCTATGTGTAAACCCAGATGAAAACTATATAAAAGCTAGTAGCAAAGGTTATAACTTTATACTTGCAGAAAAATTAGCAAAAACTGTACTAGGTGACGAATTTGAAGTACTTGATACATTTAAAGGAAAAGACTTAGAATACACAGAATACGAACAATTAATACCAGAGTTAAAAGTAGACAAAAAAGCATTCTTTGTAACATGTGACTCTTACGTTACAATGGAAGACGGTACTGGTATAGTCCATATCGCTCCAGCTTTTGGTGAAGACGACGCAAAAGTAGGTAAAAAATATGACTTACCTTACCTTAACCCAGTAGGTGAAGATGGCTCATACACTGAAGGTCCTTGGAAAGGTATAAAAGTATTTGATGCAGATATAGAAGTAATAAAATACTTAAAAGAAAACGATAAACTATTTAAAAAACAAAAAATGGTACATAACTATCCTCATTGCTGGAGATGTGATACACCACTTCTATACTATAGTAAACCATCTTATTATTTAGAAATAACAAAAATCAAAGATAAAATAATAGAAGCAAACAAAAAAGTAGAATGGTATCCAAGTTTTGTAGGAGAAAAAAGATTTGCAAACTGGCTTGAAAACCTAAACGACTGGGCTATTTCAAGAAATAGATACTGGGGTACACCACTTCCATTATGGACTTGTTCATGTGGCCACTCTGAAATGATAGGTAGCAAAAAAGAACTAATAGAAAAATCTATTGAAAAAATAGATGAAACTATTGAACTTCATAGACCTTATGTAGACGAAATACATATAAAATGTCCTAAGTGTGGTAAAGAAATGACAAGAGTAAAAGACGTAATAGACTGTTGGTTTGATTCAGGGTCAATGCCATTTGCACAATACCACTATCCATTTGAAAACAAAGAACTATGGGCTTCACAATACCCAGCAGACTTTATAGCTGAAGGAATAGACCAAACAAGAGGATGGTTCTATAGCCTAATAGTAATAGGTGTATTCCTAACAGGACAAAGCCCATACAAAAGAGTATTAGTAAACGAGTTACTATTAGATAAATATGGTAAAAAAATGCATAAAAGTAAAGGTAATGCAATTGAACCATTCACTTTAATGAACACATATGGAAGTGACCCAATAAGATGGTACCTTCCATATGTAAGCCCAGTATGGACACCAATAAAATTTGATGAAGAAGGAGTAAAAGAAGTAATAAGTAAATTCTTTAATACTCTAAAAAACACATACAACTTCTTTGCAATGTATGCAAATGCAGACCATCTAGAAGTACAAGACTTCATAAATTCTACTTCTTATGAACTAATAGATAAATGGCTATTAAGTAAATACAATAAACTAATAAAAGAAGTAACAGAAAGTTATAACGAATACGACTTAAACAAAGTAGTAAAACCAATAACAGAATTTGTAAGTGAAGACCTATCTAACTGGTACATAAGAAGAAATAGAAGAAGATTCTGGAAAGGTGAATTAGATTCATCAAAATTAGCTGTTTATAAAGTAACATATGAGGTATTACTAGGACTAACTAAACTAATCGCACCTGTCTGTCCGTTCATAAGTGAAGACATATACATGAACCTAACAAACAAAGAAAGTGTGCATCTAGAAGACTTCCCTAAATGTGATGAATCACTAATAAATACAGAAGTAGAAACAAAAATGGACTTAGTAAGAGACTTAATTACATTAGGTAGATCAGCAAGAGAAGAAGCAAACATAAAAATAAGACAACCTCTATCTAAAGTACTAATAGATATAAAAAATAAAGAAACAATAGGTGACTTAGACGAACTAATAAAAGAAGAACTAAACGTAAAAGAAGTAGAATACATAACTGACTCTAGTGAATACCTAAATTATGAAGTAAAACCAAATTTCAAAGAAGTAGGTAAACTATTTGGTAAAAATATAACTGCTTTCCAAGAAATACTTAAAACTTACACAATAGATGATATAAATAACATAGATGGAAAAGTTATAACATTAGATAACACAAATTACACCCTAAATAAAGATATGTTAGATATAAGAGTACACTCAAAAGAAGGATACAATACTTCTAGTGACACTCTAAACTACATAATACTAGACGTAACAATAACAAAAGAATTAGAAAGTGAAGGTCTATTAAGAGACTTAATAAGAAATCTTCAACTTCTAAGAAAAGAAATAGGACTTGATATATCAGATAGAATAAAACTAGAAATAACAAGTGACTATTATAAAGAAATAATAGAAACATACAAAAGTGAAATACAAAATGAATTACTTGCAACTCTAACAAACAATCTATCTTCAAAAGAATATACATACACCGATGACAACAACAATTCTTACACAGTAAAAATAGAAAAAGAAAACTAATTGAATATGTATTATGAATACTTAATTTTGTAGAATTAAGTATTCTTTTACTTATATAATTCTAAAATAAAAATTATTAGTATAAATATAAAATTTTGATTGACACTAACAAATAGATAAATTATAATT
>CANPXI010000094.1 GCA_947585885.1 uncultured Bacilli bacterium | reverse complement strand
ATTTGTTGTAGATAAATTCATATTTTTTCCTTTAACATCTGCTTCTAATTTTCCATTAACTTCTACATAACCATCTTTAGTAACATATTTATCAGTTACATAAGCAGTTATAGAGTCAGCCTCAACTTCTGCATTAGTTCCAATTTTTACTTTTCCTTCAGTGGTAGAATTAATTGCTATATCAGCATCTCTTTCTGAATCAGCTCCGCCATTATTAGATGCAAAAATGTATCCACCTTCTAAATCTGAATCAGTTACTAAAACCATACCAATCATAGTATTATTTTTTGCAGTAACTCTTGCACCTTCTTCAGTAGTTAACTTAGCAGTAAAACCAACTTTGTTTCCAGTTGCTTCTACTTCACCACCATTTTTAACAGTTATAGTAGCAGTATTACTTCCATAACCATTATTAGTAAATGTTAGTTTACCAGAAACTTCAATTTCTTTAAGTGCAGCAATACCACCTTGTTTAAATCCGGAAATATTTAATTCGCCGTCTGCTCCTACAGTAATTTTACCAGTAGTTTTACTTGCTTGAATAGCAATATTTTCTGCTGTACCATTTAAATTAAGAATACCATTTACTGTTAATTCAGAACCACTACCTAATGTAATATTTGTAGCTCCTGCAGTTCCAATACCAGTATAATTAACAGTTACATCTGCATTAACTGTAATCTTATTGTTACCTTCTACTAGTATTTTTTGTCCAGTGATATCTAAATTTTCACTAATTTCTACATTTCCTGTTACTTTAATAACTTCTTTTTTACTATTTGTTTCATTGACACATGTCTTAAAATTATTAAAATCATTAGCTTGACATTCTGTTTCATCAGCTTTTACATTACCTACAAGGACAAAAGTAGAACATAAAGCCAATATTCCAAAACTAAATAATTTTTTTAGATTTTTCATTACTTACCTCTTTCCTTTCCATAAAAATCTATAGATAAGTTTACCTTATCTTGTAATAATTATACCCCCCCCGAGAATTACATGTCAACAACATTTAACAAAAAGAAAAGTCCATCACTGGACTAATCATCATCTCCAAAAAAGTCATCAAAGAATTCATCATCTGTAATATTATTGTCTACAATAATACTATCAGCATCAATATTTATTTTAGGTTTTTCTATCTCTTCAATAATATCATTATTTATTTCATTAGATGCTTCTGTAAAATCACTTAATGCATTCTCTTTTTTCTCTTCTCTTGCACTTTCTTCTCTTAATTTCTCTTCTTGTTCTTCTCTTTCTATTTCTGCAATTTTTGCATCTATTCTCTTAATTAAATCATCTACATCTATCTTTTCTTCTCTTTGAACTATTGGTGCTGGCTTTTCTTCTTCTTTCTTTTCCTCTAACATAGCTTCGCCATTCTTAAAGTCTTCATACTTTTTATCAATAAGTTTTTCAAAATCATTAACTTCATTCTTATTACTTTCACCATTTTTAAGTTTTTCTTTTTCAAGTCTTTCCTCTTCTTCAAGTTTTGCTATCTCTGCATCTATCTTCTTAACTAAATCATCTACATTTGTAGGACTATTACTTTCCATATTCATAAATGGACTTGGTTCACTATTACCCCTATTAAATGTAGGCATTCCAAATGGTGGAACAAATGGACTAGCGCCCATAGGATTAAACCCATCAGTACCTTCTCTATGCTCATCAACAAACTTCTTCAAATCAAAAGTCTTTATTTCTCTTGCTTCACGAGTAGGATAACCACTTATTGTCTCTTCATAACCCCATCCACCATTCTTTGTAATATCAAAACTTGGTGTATGTTTAGTCTTATATGGATGATTTCTCCATCTCTTAATAATCATTTCAAATTTTTTCATTTGTTGTAAATCACTTACAGTAACCAAAGGTCTAATAGGAGGTTGTGGTTTATCCTTTTCTACTTTAGGTTTAACGTCTCCTAATAACTTACTAATTTCTTCAAGTGCACTGTACTCTGTTGTAATAAGATAAAACATATTACCACAGTTACCTTTAATAGTTTCAGCTACTTCTTTTCCATAAACTTTATTAAGTTGACTAAAGTTTTGAATACAGAAATTAAATCTCATATTTCTACTACGTGAAGCAGTAATCATTGATTCAACGTCTTTAAGTGCTGGCATATTTGCAAACTCATCAAGAATAAAATTAGTTCTAATTTTAAGTTTTAAACTCTCTTCCTTTTGTGCTTCATCAATTAAACACTCATAAACTTGCTTAACAAAAATAGTTGCAAGTGCGTGATATGTAGTTTTCTCATCATGTATATTTAAAAATACTGCAGTCTTTTCTTTACCAATTCTAGTAACATCAAAATCAGTATAACTAAGCATCTCAGCTAACTTTTGACGACTAGAGAATATCCTAATCTTTTGTCTAAAAGTAGAAGTAATACCACCCTTAGTATCAGCAGGCGCTGTTACTGTAGCAGCAGCACTAATATAAGCACTAGATAACTCTCCTTTTAATTTAAAGTACTCTTTATCATATTTAGAAGCACCAATTCTCTCCTCACCAAAAGTACTCATAGCATTAATACTATTTAAATTAACTTCATCTTCACTTTCTGCATCTTCAAAAAGTCCAAGAGCAAGCCCTGTAAAATAATCAGCAGCACTCTTTTGCCAGAAAGGATCATTATTATTTGAATCTACTAAAATATTTAAAGCAAGGTCCTCTAAAAGTTCCATAGCTTTATCTTCTTTACCTTCTTTATAATATCTATAAGGTAAACTAAGTGGATTCCATGCACTACCATGTTCTGGATCACGGAAATTTACTAAAATAACATTATATCCTCTTTCTCTTAACATATTAGCATTATGTTCATAAATCTCAGCCTTAGGGTCAGTAATAATCATACTTTCTCCAGCTTTACCTAATATCTTAACTAAAGGATCAACTATTGTCCAAGTTTTACCTGAACCAGAAGCACCAATAATTAAACTATGGTTTTCCCCATCATCTACATAAGCTTCTTTCTCATTTATAATAATTGGAATACCTGCATGTTCATACTCTTCATCTTTTAAAATAATCTTTTGTATTCCATAAGCCTTCTTCATCTCATCATCTTTCATCCATCTTGCCCATCCGGCTTCATCTTTATCTTTCTTTTTACCAAAACCAAAACCTTTTTCCCTATCAAAAAAGTAACTAGACACACTCATAAACAAACCAATCAAAGCAAATAAATATAAAGTCAAAGTTGAAACAATCATATTAGGATAAAAAGCAGGAATTGGGTTAAATCCCCACAAAATATTTTCATGAGATAAATAATATAAATTTAAAACACCAATTGCTACTAAATATAACAAGAATATACAAAATATAACAAAAATTATTACATCTTTAGGTTTAGCAACAAATTTAAGTTTAATATCTTTCATGTCTTGCACCTCTTCACATTAAATTATATCAAATATATATACAAAATACTAGATTAATTTGTGGGTTCATCCCTAATTATCTTACATTCATTCACACTTTCAAATTCCTTACCATTTAGTCTAAATATTTGATTACAATGTCCTATTTGATCAAAATATACATGAGTATAAATAAATTCAAGCTTATTATCTAAAAAAATATCTATTATATTTGAAATATATGAATTTACTAAATAATCCTCTCCATCTATTTTCTTATTATCTAAAATTTTATATTTATCATCATTTTCATAAATTAAAACAGAAATACCACTTACTACATCATCATTCTTATTAGTAGCATTAACTACAAATAAACTCTCATTTTTACTATCATTATCAAAGTCATATTGATACATCTTTAAATCAACATTTTCATAATTACTAGCCCTAGTAATTGCATAAACTTTTGACTTTATAGATGAACTAGGA
>CANPXI010000093.1 GCA_947585885.1 uncultured Bacilli bacterium | reverse complement strand
ACACATAGAAAAAACTCTATGTGTTTTTGTGCATTAAAAAACTATGAGAGTTAGTTAGTAACCCCCCCCGAGTTTCAAATTATCGAAAGAGATTATATTCTTCATAGTTTTTGTTTCTCCTTATTATTTACACTTACATTTTATCACTTCTATTATTATTGTCAACCATATTTTATCATTTATACTAACAAAAAGATATAACTTTTGTTGTTATATCTTTTTACTCAATTATTAATTTGTTTAGTGATTCTTTTGTTTTTTGGTCTTTTGTTGTTTCTTTTATTTTAGTAAGTTCTTTATATAATTTATTTATATTTAGTTTTGTTTCATATTCAGTTAGTTTTGATTCTACTTTTGAAATTGTTTTACCTATTATTGTTTTACTTACACTATTATTTTCTGCTATTTCTGTTAGAGATAAGTCTTCAAAATAGTACATTTCAAAGTATTCTTGTTGTTTTTGTGTGAATAGATTTTTATAAATTATATATAGTTTTATTAATTCTTCTCTTTTATTCATTTTTTATCATATCCTTGTATAGGAAGAATGCTATTAGAGTTTTAGGATCTGTTATTGTTCTTGTTTTTATTTGTTCTTCTATTTCTTCTAATGAATAAAATATTACTTCATCTACATCATCATCTTCTTTGGGAGTAGATTCTTTTGTTTTTACTTTTATTAAGTATAGATTCATTTCTCCATCTGACATGTTTTCTATTATGTTATAAGTTATTATTGGTTCATCTGATATTTCTATTATATCTTCTTTTAAAATACCACATTCTTCTTCTAGTTCTTCTATTATTGCGTCTTTTTTTGATATTTGTTTATCTAGAGTACCTGCAGGAATTTCTAGAGTAATTCTACCTAATATTGGTCTATATTGTTTTACTAAAGCCATTTTACCTTCTTCATTTATTACTATTCCTCCTGATGCTCCTCTTAATGCTACTTTAGTAAATTTTTCTATTTTTCCATTTCTTTCTCTTTCACAGTCATATATTTTTACGTATCCGTCATATAATAATTTCATTAGTTCCACTCCTTAAATAATCCATATATATAAGACTCGATATCAAATGGAATCATATCTTCTTCTTTTTCACCAAATCCTACATATTTTACTGGAATACCTACTTCTTCTTTTATTGCAAGTACTATTCCACCTTTTGCTGTTCCATCTAGTTTTGTTAGTATTAGTCCTGTTATGTTACATATTTCTTTAAAGTTTTTTGCTTGACTTATTCCGTTTTGTCCAGTTGATGCATCTATTACTAGAAGAGTTTCATCTACTTTTCTATTTAGTTCTTTTTCTATTACTTTGTTTATTTTTTCTAGTTCTTTCATTAGGTTTACTTTGTTTTGAAGACGACCTGCTGTGTCAATTAAAACCACATCTATTTCTTTTTGTTTAGCTAATTCTAATCCGTCATATACTACACTTGCTGGGTCTGTATCATCTCTTCCATAAAAATCAACATTTAAGCGTTTTGCCCATTCTTCTAGTTGTGCGACTGCACCAGCCCTGAAAGTATCTGCACCTATTAAAAGAACTTTTTTGTTTTCTTTTTTCAATTTTGATGCTAGTTTAGCTATGCTTGTGGTTTTTCCTACTCCATTTACGCCTATAAATAATATAGTAGTTAGTCCATCAGGGTTATAGTTTATTTTAGAAGTTAGTTGGTCGCTACCAACATATATTAAAAATAATTCGTCCACAATTACTTCTTTTAAGTATTCAAAGTCAGTTATGTTTTCTTCTTTAACACGTTTTTTTAGTTTATCCATAAAACTCATTGTTGTTTTTACACCAAGGTCAGCCATTATAAGTATTTCTTCTAATTCTTCAAAGAATTTATCATCTATACGTGTATATTTAATGCCAAGTAAACTTAATTTGTTTACAAAGTTTTCTCTTGTTTTTGTTAAACCTTCTTCATATTTATGTGTTTCTTCTTGTTTTTCTTTTGTAAAAAGGCTTTTCATTTTGTCAAATAATCCCATAGTATCACCTTGACTTAATTATATCAGTTATTAGTATATTATGCTAGGAAAATGGTAAATAGGTTTACTTTTTCTTTATTTTATTGTATAATGTTTATATTGAATTTTTTCTTTTAAAGAAATTGGAGGAATTTATGAAGACACAAGAAAGTGAGACTTTTGTGTTCGCTTTGGGCGGACTTGGTGAAGTCGGTAAAAATATGTATGCAATTATGCATGAAGAAGAAATTATTATTATAGATGCTGGAGTTATGTTTCCTGAAGATGATTTATTAGGGATTGATTATGTTTTAGCTGATTATACTTTTTTAAAGCAAAATGAGGAAAAGATTAAAGGGCTTTTTATAACTCACGGACATGAGGATCATATTGGAGGTATTCCATATGTTTTAAATCATTTAAATATTCCAGTTATTTATGCACCTAAGGTTGCTAGTGAACTTATTAAGAATAAGCTAGAAGATAGAGGTGTTAGTTATAATAATATTGTTATTATAGATGAAAATATGAAACCTGAGTTTAAGTATTTTAAGATAGAGTTTTTTAGGACTACACACTCAATTCCGGATAGTTATGGAATAAGTGTTATGACACCTAATGGACGTGTTGTTACTACTGGAGACTTTAAGTTTGATTTAACACCTATCGGGCCTATGGCAAATTTAGGTAAAATGGCAAGACTTGGAGAAGAAGGAGTAAAACTATTAATGAGTGATTCAACTAATGCTTTAGTACCTGGTTTTTCTACTAGTGAAAGTGATGTTGATGAAGCACTTAGTGATATTATTAGAAATTGTAAGGGCAGAATTATTTTAGCTACTTTTGCTTCTAATATTTATAGACTTATTCATATTATTGAGACTTGTAGAAAGAATAATAGAAAGATTGCGGCTTTTGGTAGAAGTATGATTAATAGTATTGAGATTGCTAAAAGTTGTGGACTTATTACTGATAAGAGTGTGTTTATTACAAGTGATGAAGCAAATAAGATGAAACCAGAAAATGTATGTTTACTTTGTACTGGTAGTCAAGGTGAACCACTTGCTGCTTTAAGTAGAATTGCAAATGGAGTTGACTCAAATATTACTCTTATGCCAGACGATACTGTAATTTTTTCTAGTTCACCAATTCCAGGTAATGCACTTAGTATTAATAGGGTTATTAATAAACTTTATTTAAGAGGAGCTAACGTATATACTACTTCAAGTGAAAGAGATATTCATACTAGTGGACATGCTAAACAAGATGAGTTAAAGTTACTATTAAGACTTATGAAACCAGAGTATTTTATGCCTGTTCACGGTGAATTTAGAATGTTACAAGAGCATGCTAAGTTAGCACAAGAATGTGGTATGGCAGAAGATCATACTTTTGTATTAAAGAATGGTGATATGCTTGCTTTATCTAAAGATGGCGTTAGACTTGCTAAGAGTATTCCTATTAATGATATTTATGTAGATGGCAAAAGAATTGGAGATATTGGAAGTAGTGTTATTAGAGATAGAAAGATTATGAGTACTGATGGTGTTTTAGTTGTTATTTTAAATATTGATTCAACTAAAAGAAGACTTATATTAGATCCTAATGTTACTACACGTGGGTTTGTTGTAGTAAATGAAAATCAAGAGCTTATTAGTGATATTCAAAATAAGGTTAAATCTTTAACAATTAGTGAACTTAAAAAGGATAATTTTAATTTAACTGATTTAAAGAATAGAATTATTTTAGAACTTAATGGATATATTATTGAAAGTACTGGTAGAAGACCTATTATTATGCCAATGATTTTTGATAATAAAACTAATGAATAAAATCGAGTAGAGAGAAATAATTAAATTATTTCGTCCCTCTCACACCACCGTACGTACGGTTCTCGTATACGGCGGT
>CANPXI010000092.1 GCA_947585885.1 uncultured Bacilli bacterium | reverse complement strand
ATTTTGGTATACCTGATTGCCACGTTGTTAAAATTCATATTGGACCGGCGGTTACTCAATTTGAACTTACGGTGCCAAGTGGTACTAAGGTAAGTAAAATTGTTAGTATCAATAAAGAACTTGCCCTAGCCTTAGCTAGTAAAGATGTTTTAATTCAAGCACCTATTCCTGGAAAAAGTACAATAGGAATAGAAATACCAAACCCAGTAACAAGTGAAGTTAAGATGAAAGATATATTAGTAGGTATACCAAAGAAATTAGATTCATCTAAGTTACTAGCACCACTTGGGTTAGATATAATGGGTAATATTCAATATTTTGAAATTAATAAAGCACCACATATGTTAGTTGCAGGTGCTACTGGTAGTGGTAAATCAGTTTGTATTAATAACATAATAACTTCAATTTTAATGCGTGCAAAACCTGATGAAGTAAAGATGATTTTAGTAGACCCTAAAAAGGTAGAATTAAATTGTTATGAGGGAGTACCTCACTTAATGAGACCAGTTGTAACAGACCCTAAAAAAGCAGCAGTTGCACTTCAAAAGGTATGTATGATAATGGATGAAAGATATGATATGTTTGCAAATACTGGAACAAGAAATATAACTTCATATAATGAATATGTAGAAAAGAATAAATCTAGAAAACCTGATTTAGAAAAAATGCCTTATATATTAGTAATAATAGATGAACTAGCTGATCTTATGATGGTAGCAAGTAAAGAAGTAGAAGAAGCAATAATGAGAATTACACAACTTGCTCGTGCTGCAGGAATACACTTAATAGTCGCAACACAACGTCCATCAACTGATGTAATAACTGGACTTATTAAATCAAATATACCTACTCGTATTAGTTTTATGGTTTCTTCATTTGTAGACTCTAGAACAATACTAGATATGGGTGGAGCAGAGAAACTTTTAGGTAAAGGTGATATGTTATTTTTACCACCTGGAGAAGCAAGTCCAATAAGAATACAAGGAAGTTTTGTATCAGACGAAGAAATAAATAGAGTTGTAGAGTTTGTTAGACGTAACTGTGGAACACCTAACTATGACGAATCTATGGTCAATTTAGATAAAAGTCCAAAGGAAGAAGCATCAGAAGTAGGTGGAAACTTAAAAGGTGACAGTGAAGATGAACTTTATAACACAGTTGTAGAGTTTGCAGTAAAAACTGGAAAAATAAGTGCTTCTTTAATACAAAGAAAATATAGTGTTGGTTATAACCGAGCTGCTAGAATAATAGATTTACTTGAAGAAAGAGGTATAATTGGACCACAAAATGGAAGTAAACCAAGAGAAGTATTAGTAAAATTAGGAAATACTGAAAATAATAATAATGAGTAAGGAGTGAAGAGGAATGTCTACAGTACATATTGAAGCAAATAAAGAAGATATTGCGCCAGTAGTTATAATGCCAGGAGACCCAAAAAGAGTTGAGTACATTGCTTCTAAATATTTAGAAGACAAAAAGTTAGTTAATCAAGTAAGAGGAGAACTTGCTTATACGGGTTACTATAAAAATAGAAAAGTAACAATATTCTCAAGTGGAATGGGTATACCATCAATGGGAATATATAGTTATGAATTATTTAAAGATTATGACGTAAAAGCAATAATAAGAATAGGAAGTGCAGGATCGTACACTGAAGACTTAAATATAGGAGACTTATTTTTAGTAGAAAGTTCTTATAGTGATTCTAACTATGCAGACTCTTATGGTGGAGGTAGTGATAAAATTGTTTATAGTCATGCAGGACTTAATGAAGAAATAATAACAACAGCAAGAATGCATGGTATTAAACTTAGAATTGGAAGATGTCATTCAACTGAATCATTTTATAAAGAAAACTTCGATTATCAAAAATTTAGAGATGAAAAAAATTGTGATTGTGTTGAAATGGAAACATTTAGTTTATTCATAAATGCACAAGAACTTAATAAAAAAGCTTCATGTATACTTACTATATCTGACTCATATGTAACAAATGAAAAATTAAATAGTGAACAAAGAGAACACGATTTTGATGAAATGATTAAATTAGCACTAGAAGCAGCGATTAAAGTAAATTAATCGCTCTTTTTACATATTAAATAAAAACAATATACTAAATAATACAAAATAGGTTATAATAATTTAAGAGGTGGTAATTTTGAACTATAAGAAAATTAATAAGGAAAATTATACTTTACATTTAATAAATACAGATAGATTTAAAAAAATAAATATTAGTATAAAATTTACAAAAAAATTTAATAAAAAAGAAGCAGCCTATCTTAAATTATTAGAGAAAGTATTAATATCAAATGGAACTAAAAAATATAAAACACAAAAATTTATAAGTAGAGAATTAGAAAATTTATATAGAAGTGATATAGGAACACTTTTTTCATTATTTAGTAATAATATGGTATTTGAGATTAATTTAGATTTAATTAATCCTAAGTATACAAGTATGGATATGTATGAAAAGACAATGGACTTATTAAATGAGGTAGTAATTAATACGAATATTAAGAATGATAAATTTAATGAAGAAAATTTTAATTTAGAAAAAGAAAATTTAATATCTTCAATAAAAAATGCAAGAGATATTAGTGAAATATATGGAAGACTTAAGTTTGAAGAAATATTTTATAAAGGTACGCCTTACGAAGAAAATAATTTAAAAAATATTAAGTTATTTGAAAATCTTACAAATGAAAATCTTTATAAAGCATATAAAACTCTTTTTAATAGTTTTAAGATAGATGCATTTGTAATAGGTGAAGTAGAAGAGGAAAGAATAGAAAAATTACTAGATAAATTCTTTAAGAATTTTAAACAAAATATAGATATATCACATGATTTAGTAAAGATTAAAGATAATGGTAAAACTGAAACTAAAGAAGAAATAAATACTCTTCAATCAAATGTATATTTAGGACTTACAATAGATAGTGTTACTGATAAAGATAGATATTATACTGCAGTAATATATAATACTATTTTAGGTAGAATGAATAATTCAATTTTATTTGTAAATGTTAGAGAGAAGAATTCACTTTGTTATACAATTGGAAGTGGTTTTAATAGGTATTCTAATACAATTGTTATAGATGCTGGAATAAATAGAAAGAATTATGATAAAACTATAAAGTTAATTAAAGACTCTTTAAAAGATATGACAGATATTAAGGTAATAGAGAAGAATTTAGAAAATGCTATACAAACTTTAGATATATCTTATAATGATTATTATGATAGTATGAATAAAATTTTGAACTTTTATTATGTAAATGAGTTATTTTATTTACCAAGTATTGAAGATAGAAGAGAAAAGATAAAAGAGATAACTGCTAAAGATATTTGTGAATTTGCAAAAAGGGTAAAAATAAAAGATATTTTTTTACTAGAAGGAGTAGAAAATGAAGAAAATTAGATATAGTATTGGTGAAGAAATTATAAAAGAAGTATTACCTAATGGACTTACAGTATATATGTATCCAATGACAAAAACAAAGAACTTTTATATTACAGTATCAACTCATTTTGGTGCAGAGGTGATGAAATATAAAAAAGGTGATACTATATATGATGTAACACTTGGTAGTGCTCATTTTCTAGAACACAGGGTAATGGATTTTACTAAAAATGAAGAAGCAAAGGAACAAATAAATAAGTTTGGTAGTATAGTAAATGCTTATACTACTTATAATGGTACAAATTATAATATATTTGGGCATACTGATATAATTTCTAATATGCGTCTTTTATTTGACCGTGTGTTTAAAGCTAATATAAAAAAGGAAGACGTAGAAAGTGAAAGAGGAATAATATTAGAAGAATATTATATGTATTATGATGATCCATATTATAGACTTCATATAAATTTAAATAATAATATGTTTAATTCTTCTTTTATAAAGTATCCTGTTATAGGAAGTGTAGATGGAATAAAATCAGTTACTTATAAAGAAT
>CANPXI010000091.1 GCA_947585885.1 uncultured Bacilli bacterium | reverse complement strand
AGAAGCATTTTTTGATTTATTAGAAACAACCTGGCCAACACTAGTTATATTTTTAGTAATTATAATAATATTAAGAGTATTTTATATAAAAAATTCAGGTAAAAAAATAATACTACATGAAGAACTACTACAACTTATGTTTATAGTATACATTCTTTTATTATTTGAACTAGTAACTAGTAGAGACGTATATATTGGTGGAACTAATCTAATACCATTTAAAGAAATGTTTCGTTATCCAGTAGGTAGTGAAAACTTCTATAAACAAGTAGTTGGTAACATACTACTATTTGTCCCATTTGGTTTCTTTGCAACATACTATACAAAAGTAAATAAAATAAGAAATATTTCATTTATAACACTTCTAGTAAGTCTAACAATAGAAATAGTACAAAAATTTATTGGAAGAAGTTTTGATATAGACGATATCTTACTAAATCTAATCGGTGGTATTGCAGGCTTCTTAATCTACGTAGCGCTTGATGCAATAAGAAAAAAACTACCTAGCATATTCCAAAAAGATAGTTTCTATAGTTTCTTATCAGTATTAGTAATAGTATTATTTGTACTATACTTACTAGGTATAATAAGAATTTGGTGAATAATATGAATTATGAAATAACAAACCTAACAGATGAACAAGTAGATAAAAAATTAATAGAAAAAGTAATAAAAGAAACAAGTGAATACTTAAAAGTAAAAGATAAACTAGTAGAAATAATACTCGTTGATAATAAAAAAATACACGAAATAAATAAAACCTACAGAGGTGTTGATAGACCTACTGACGTAATAAGTTTTGCTTTTTACGATGAAAAAACAAGTAACTTTGAAGGTAACCTTGGTGAAATATACATAAGTCTAGAAAAAGCTCACTCTCAAAGTATAGAGTACTGTCATAGTTTTGAAAGGGAACTTTCTTTTCTTACAGTACACGGTCTTTTACACTTACTTGGGTATGATCATATGAAAAAAGAAGACGAAAAAGAAATGTTTGAACTACAAGACATAATACTAAATAAATTAGGAGTAGAAAGATGAAAGAAAAATTAAATGAACTAATAAAAAACAGTTATGCCCCTTATTCAGGCGTACATTTTGCATGCATAGTAGAAACAAAAAGTGGTGCTTTTTATGAAGGAGTAAACATAGAAAATGCAAGTTACGGAGCAACTATATGTGCTGAAAGAAATGCAATCAATAATGCTATTTCTCACGGTGATAAAGATTTTACAGCCCTATACTTACTAACAAACTTACCACACTTAGCATACCCTTGTAACTTATGTAAACAAACAATGCTAGAATTTTTTAATGATAAAGTACTATTTAACATAATGACTACATCTGGAGAAAATAAAATACTTACATATAATGAACTAATGAATACTGTATTTACTAAGGAAGACTTAAAATGAAAAGTGGTTTTATAAGTATAATAGGTAGACCTAATGTAGGTAAAAGTAGTCTAATAAATAAAATAGTAAAAGAAAAAATAGCAATAACAAGTGACAAAGCAGGAACAACAAGAAACTTAATACAAGGTATATATAATAAAGATAACATACAAATGATATTTGTAGATACTCCAGGAATACATAAACCAATAAATAAACTAGGTAACAAACTAAATAGTGAAGCTTACTATAGCATAGATGACGTAGATGCTATTCTTTTAGTAATGGATGCAAGTAGCGAACTAGGCCGTGGTGACATGTACGTAATAGATAAACTAAAAATGGTAGAAAAACCAGTAATACTTGCTCTTAACAAAATAGATAAACTAACAAATGAAGAAATACTAAAAAAAATAGATGAAGTAAAAGACTTATATAGTTTCTCTGAAATAGTCCCAATAAGTGCTTTAAAAGACGATAACATTGATAGACTATTAAGTGTACTAGAAAACTACTTAACAGATAATGTAAAATACTTTGATACTGACGTAATATCAACAAGCAGTATTGAGTTTAGACTATGTGAAATAGTAAGAGAAAAAATACTTGAACTAACTAGTGAAGAAGTTCCTCATTCAGTTACATGCCTATTAAACGATTTAACAGAAGACGATAAAACAATAAATGTATACGTAGACATAATCGTAGATAGAGAATCACTAAAGAAAATAATAATAGGTAAAAAAGGTATAATGTTAAAAGAAATAGGTATAAAAGCAAGAAGCGATATGGAAAGTCTTTTAGGTAAACAAGTATATTTAGAACTTTATGTAAAAGTACTAAAAAAATGGAGAGATAAAGAAAAATATCTTGATGAACTAGGTTTTAATGAATTTTAATGAATAAAAATAAAATATTTATCACAATATATATTAGGTGATAAAAAATGAAAAAAATAGATTTATGGAAAAAGTTTACTGAAACAGGAAAAGTAGAAGATTATTTAAATTATAAGAAAGGTAGTAGTAAAAAATAAAATGGAAATAATAAGCATAGAAGGAATAGTTGTAAACTCTCTTAAATATGGTGAATCATCTAAAATATTACACATACTTACTAAAGATAAAGGCATGCTTAGTGTAATAGCAAAAGGTGCCTTAAAAGAAAAAAGCAAATTAAGAGTAGTTTCTTCTAATTTTACCTATGCTGTTTTTCATTTATATTACAAAGAAGATAAAATGTGCACCCTAATAAGTGCAGACGTAATAAACTACTTTATAAATATAAAAAGTGATATAGAAAAACTAGGAGCAATGACTTACTTAACTGACCTTGCAAGAAACGTATATAAACAACATAATGATGAAGCAATATATGACATACTAATAAATGCCTTACTAAAAATAGAAGAAGGCTTTAATATAGTTGTATTAACAAATATTGTAGAAATAAAATACCTAAGTTTCCTAGGAGTAGGTTTATACCTTAGTGGTTGTATAGAATGTAATAACCCAAACGTAGTAAGTATAAGCTATTCTAAAGGAGGATATATCTGTGCTCTTCATAGAAAAAATGAACCACTATATGACGATAAAGTATTAAAAATGATAAAAGCCTACTATTACGTAGACATAAGCAAAATAACAAAATTAGAAATAAGTAATAATGTTATAGAAACAATAAATAAATTCTTAAGTATTTATTATAAAGAATATACTGGTCTTTACCTAAAAAGCAAAAACTTCCTAGATAACATAAAAAGTAGCTAACAGTTGTTAGTTACTTTTCTTTAGTGAGTTCATCCATACTAACTTCAAGAACAGTAGCGATTTTATATAATGTTTCAACAGAGAAACCACTTTTCCCACCGCTTGTTTCAATTCTTCTAATAAAGTCATAAGAAAGTTCGGTATAAAGAGCAAGTTGCTCTTGAGTATACCCTCTTAATTTTCTATATTTTCTAATATTAGAAGCAATTATTCCTTTGATGTTAGGATTAAAATCATAAAATTTTTCTTTTATCATTTCTACACCCACCTAGATAGCAATATAACATTGCTTTAAGAAAAACTTCGTGACCTAGAAATACCAGTTCCAAACGAAAAACTAACAAGACTAAATGGTATTATAGGTACCACATATTAGGTCTATTAGTACCGGTTTTAACTTGAAACTGATGCATATTCACTAAAAACCCTTAAAAAAGTCCGTATTTTCAAGGTTTTAAAAACAAAAAAGATAGAAAATATTCATAAAAATATAGGAACTAAACCATAAACAAAAATGCCATAAATAAGCATAAAATTTGAACGAGTAACCAAATAGATTACTATAACAATTTTTTTAAAAAAAAGAAATTATTTTAATTGACTAAACTTTCTTTAATGTATATAATACTTATGAAAAGCGATGATGAGTGGTGGAACACTTAATAGCTATATATTGTAAAGAGAGATTCTTCTTTAAGAATAATTTAGGTGGAACCGCTGGTATATACCAGTCCTAAAAACTTAAAGAAGAATTTTTATTTTAAAGGAGGATAAAAAAATGAAAGAAAATTTAACTATGTT
>CANPXI010000090.1 GCA_947585885.1 uncultured Bacilli bacterium | reverse complement strand
TTTATTATAATATAATTTATTACATAACTAAATTCTCTTATTTTTCAAAAACGAGAATTTAACTCTTTATTCTACTAGAATAAAATTTTCATAAATTTTGTTATTCTTACTAATTGACTACTATATCTAACTTTGATATAATCATATATAGATAAGATAAGGAGAGGATCACAAATGATGAAAATAAATAAGAAAGGTT
Organism: uncultured Bacilli bacterium; assembly: GCA_947585885.1. Taxonomy (GTDB): domain Bacteria; phylum Bacillota_I; class Bacilli_A; order RF39; family UBA660; genus MGBC139354. Next base: position 3,861 of record CANPXI010000090.1, on the reverse strand, counting down.
TTACTTTAGTAGAGTTATTAGCAGTTATAGCAATACTAGCAATATTAATGTTACTAGTAACACCAAACGTATTAAAATTATTTAATGAAGGAAGAGAAGATGCTTTTGTAACACAATGCGAAAGTATATGGAAATTAGCAGAACAAGAATACATGACAAATACATTTGATCCTGAGAAAAAATTTGGACCATATTGTTCAGAAAATGAAGACAGTAAATTAAATACTAAAGGTGGAAGTGATTCATTAAAATACTACATTAGTTTTGATGACGAGGGTAATGTCAATAAACTTTTAGTAACTGATGGAATATATTACTATAATGGAACTTCTGTTACATCATTAAATAACATAAAAGCAACTAAAGTCCCAGATGGAAAAACACCTACTATAACTTGTACAAATGGCACTATGACTGGAATTACTGATTAAGAAGAAGAGCAAATCTTCTTTTTTTCTTTGCTAGTAATTTAATTTTAATTAGTATATAATTATTATTAAGGAGAACTTATGAATTATATACCTATTAATGTAAAAACTCATTATGAATTATTAAGCAGTTTAATAAAAATACCTGACTTAATAAATTTTTTAAAAGAAAATAACATCCCGTCTGTTGGTATAACAGATTCAAATATGTTTGGTTCTATGGAGTTTTTAAATGCATGTAAAAATAATAATATAAAGCCATTAATAGGAATAGACGTAAGTATCGATGATTTAAAATATAAATTATATGCTAAAAATTATAATGGATATGTGAACCTTTTAAATATAGTAAGTATAAGAAATACAAGCATTCTTACATTAGAAACATTAAAAAGTCATAAAAATGATTTAATATGTGTAACAAAAGATTATGTAAATTATTTAAACTATAAAGAAATATATGATAATATATACCTAGAATACTCTACAAAAGAAGAAAAAAAAGAAGCACTTATTATTACAGATAAAATAGTCTATATAAAAGAAGGCCTATACATAAATAGTATAGATAAAGAATACCTAATATATCTAAACATGATAAAAGATGGTAAAACCATAGATAATATAGACGAATATGATTTTGATAATCATATAAATATGGATATTGATGAAATAGACGCTAAAACAACTTATGACTTTATAAAAGAAATAAATTTGGAATTACCTGAATTTCATTTTGAATTACCCGTCTATAGTGAAAACAATATTGAATTAATAAAATACTTATGTAATAAAGGACTTAATAAAAGACTTAACGGTAATATTCCTAAAATATATAAAGATCGTTTAGAAATGGAATTAAATGTAATAATTGAGATGGGCTTTACAGATTACTTCTTAATAGTATATGACTTCATTTTATATGCTAAAAAAAGTGGTATAGTCGTGGGCCCTGGCCGTGGAAGTGCAGCAGGTAGTCTAGTAAGTTTTTGTTTAGGAATAACTGAAATTGACCCAATAAAATATAATTTAATATTTGAAAGATTTCTAAATAAAGAAAGAGTCACAATGCCAGATATAGATACAGATATAGAATATTTAAGAAGAGATGAACTAGTAGAATATGTAAAAGATAAATATGGACGTGATAAAGTTGCAAATATAATAACTTTTGGTACTCTTTTATCAAAACAAGTAATACGTGATACTGGTAGAATTTTAAAAATGAGTGTAGAAAAAATAGATGCATTAGTAAAAACGATTAAAGATAAAGAAACATTTGAAGACTTAAAAAACAATGATTACTTTAAAAGAGTAGTATCTACTGATAAAGAATATGAAAAATTAATAAGAATATCAAAAAAACTTGAAGGACTAAAAAGACATACTAGTATACATGCAGCTGGAGTAGTAATAAATAGTACTCCTCTTATGAATCGTGTCCCTTTATATAAAAGTACAGACACGATACTAACTGGATACACAATGGAATACTTAGAACAAATTGGACTTTTAAAAATGGACTTTCTTGCTCTTAGAAACTTAACAATAATAGATACAATAATAAAAAAAGTAAAAGAAGAAAAAAATATCTATATAGACATAAATAAAATACCATTAAATGACCCTAAAACATTAAAAATATTTTATGACGTAGATACAATAGGAATATTTCAATTTGAAAGTGAAGGAATGATGTCATTTCTTAAAAACTTAAAAGTAAAATCATTTGACGATTTAGTAAGTGCAATTGCTTTATATAGACCAGGCCCAAGAGAAAATATACCAGAGTTCATTAGTGTAAGAGAAGGAAAGAAAAAACCCCATTATATAGTGCCAAAACTAGAAAGTATTTTAAAAGATACAAATGGAATAATAGTATATCAAGAACAAATAATTGAAATATTAAAACAAATTGGTGGTTTTACTTACTCACAAGCAGATAACATTAGAAGAGCCATGAGTAAAAAGAAAGAAGACATAATACTTAAATATACAAGTGAATTTATAAGTGGTGCAATAAAAAATGGATACAAAGAAACAGATGCAACACTTATCTATGATTTAGTATTAAAGTTTGCAAACTATGGCTTTAACAAATCACACTCAGTTGCATATTCCCTAATTGCTTATCAAATGGCTTTCTTAAAAGCCCATTTTACTGAATATTACATGATGACTGAACTTAACATGGTAATTGGTAGTGAAATAAAAACAAAAGAATATATAGATGAAGCAAGAACATTTAACCTAGATATAACTAATGTAAATATAAATATAAGCGAAAATAAATATACATTTAAAAATAACAAAATTTATCCTCCGCTTACAATAATAAAAAATATTGGAAAAGAAGCAGTAAATCATATATTAGAAGAAAGAAAAAAAGGAGACTTTATAGATTACTTTGATTTTTTAAGAAGAACATACAGTTCTAAAACAAATATAAAAGTATTAGAAAGCTTAATATTATCTGGGGCATTAGATATCTTTAAAATAAATAGAAGAACAATGATAGAAAATCTAAAAGAAGGTATAAACTATGCAAATTTATGTACAACAATAGATAAAAGTTTAGTAGAAGTTCCAGAAATAAAATATTTTGATGAATATGGCGAAAATGAACTTTTAACAAAAGAATATGAGTTATTTGGTTTCTATCTTAAAAATCATCCAGTAACAAAATATAAAAGAACTAACACTTGTCTTTTAAAAGATATAACAAAGTATTTTGATAAAGTTGTAACAGTAGTAGTAATGATAGACGTATTAAAAGAAACTATAACTAAAAATAAAGACAAAATGGCTTTCCTAACAGCAAGTGATGAATATAATAAAGTGAGCATTGTAGTATTTCCAAAAATATATAAAAATTCTTTTGGAATAAAAAAAGGTGACATAATAAGGGTATATGGAAGAGTAGAAAAAAGAATGAATACATATCAAATAGTCGCAAATAAAATAGAAAAAATATAAGAAAATAAAAAAATCTTATATTTTTTTAATCTCTAAAAATTTAAAATTCAAATACAAAAATTAAACAAAACTAGATCAAAATTAAATTTTGAACGCAAAAAATGACAAAATAAAATACATTTTTAAAAACAAAATTGAATTTTCAACCCCTTTGACATATATAAAATAATATGCTAATTTTTATATTAGAAAGGAGGTGAAACAATGAGCATACTAAATAAAATCAAAGAATATTATGAACTATATAAAAAATGGATAATAGCCATATCTATAATACTTATAATAGGAGTGACTTTTCTAGTATTAATTATAAAAAGTAAAGAAGAATCTGAATCTATAGAAGTTGTAGCAGAAACAAAAGCATCAGAAAACACAAAAAGTAATGATATAGAAACTGAAGATCTTGTAGTGGCGCATATAGAGATGGATGTAAATGGAGAACATGGAGAGTTTTATT
>CANPXI010000089.1 GCA_947585885.1 uncultured Bacilli bacterium | reverse complement strand
CAATATGGTTTCATATTTCAAGGCAGTGAAATATATGGAGGTCTTGCAAATACTTGGGACTTTGGCCCAGTAGGAGTAGAACTAAAAAAGAACATAAAAAATGCATGGATGAAAAAATTCATACAAGAAGATGAGAACAATGTAGGACTAGATTCAAGTATACTTATGAACCCTAAAGTTTGGGAAGCAAGTGGACACTTAAGCACATTTACTGACCCATTAATAGATTGTAAAAACTGTAAAACTCGTCACCGTGCAGACAAACTATTAGAAGAAACTCTTAATATTGATACAACTAGTCTTTCTAAAGATGAAATGGTAAAAATGATAAAAGAAAAAGAAGTAAAATGCCCTAGTTGTGGTAAAAGTGACTTCACTGACATAAGAGAATTTAACCTAATGTTTAAAACATTCCAAGGAGTAACAGAAGACTCAAAAAATGTAGTATATCTTCGTCCTGAAACAGCTCAAGGAATATTTACAAACTTCCTTAATGTACAAAGAAGTATGAGATTAAAACTTCCTTTTGGAATTGGCCAAGTAGGTAAAAGTTTTAGAAATGAAATAACTCCAGGTAACTTCATATTTAGAGTAAGAGAATTTGAACAAATGGAACTAGAATTTTTCTGCACTCCAGGTACAGAACTAGATTGGTTTAAGTTCTATAAAGAAAAATGTAAAAACTTTTTACTTAGCCTAGGAATAAAAGAAGAAAACTTAAGACTAAGAGATCACTCTAAAGAAGAATTAAGTTTCTATAGTAATGCAACAACTGATATAGAGTATAAATTCCCATTTGGATGGGGTGAACTTTGGGGTATAGCAAGTAGAACAAACTATGACTTATCACGTCACCAAGAATATTCAAAAGAAAAACTAGAGTACACTGACCCTGATACAAACGAAAAATATATTCCATATGTAATCGAGCCAAGCCTAGGAGTAGAAAGACTATGCTTAACTGTACTTTGTGATGCTTACAAAAAAGAAACATTACCTGATAATTCAACTAGAGAAGTAATGAGTTTCCATCCATACCTAGCACCATATAAAGTAGCCGTACTTCCTCTTGTAAAAAAATTCCATAGTGAAAAAGCACAAGAAATATACAAAAACTTAAGTAAATACTTTATGGTAACATATGACGAATCAGGTAACATTGGTAAAAGATATAGAAGACAAGACATAATAGGAACTCCTTTTGCTATTACTATTGATGATGAAACACTAAATAATAATACAGTTACAGTAAGAGATAGAGATACAATGGAACAAGTAACAATAAGAATAGAAGAAATTAAAGACTATGTCGAAAAAAGACTTGAATTTTAATTTCTTTTTTCTTTAATTTAAATACCATTAATGATAAAATAATAATAGGTAAAGGGATTGATATAAATGATAGAAATACTTGCAGACTTCATATTTTTTAGTGTTTTAGGTTACCTAAGTGAAATAGTCTACACTGCATATAACGGAAGAAAAAGTGGAAAAGCCTTAAGAGGACCTTGGTGTCCATTATATGGAATAGGTGCACTTCTAATATTATTTATAACAAAATACCTAAAAAGAAATATATTAATAATCTATGTAGTAGGTGTAGTATTTTCTAGCATAACAGAATACCTAGCAAGTGTAATACTAGAACTAATATTTAAAACTAGATGGTGGGACTATAAAGAAAAAAAGCATAACATAAATGGAAGAATATGTTTAGAAAACTCTCTACTTTTTGGAGTACTTACCCTAATAATATACTATATATTCTTACCATTAAAACAAAAATTCATAAGTATTATAAACCCAATAGTTTATACAGTAGTAGTTCTAATACTAACCACAATAATGCTAATAGATGCACTAATTACAATATTTGAAGCAATAGAACTAAAAACAAGAATAGATATAGTAGAAAAAACTAAAAACAAAGATAAACTAATAAACAAACTAAAAAAACTAAAAACTACATATAGTCCTAAAAGACTATTATCATCTTTTGATTTCACAAACGATGAAAAAACAAATATACTAAAAAAATTCTATAAAATTAAAACAAAACATAAGAAAAACTAATTGCACACCTTAATTTATTATGATAAAATAATCTATGATAGATATAATTGGAGGAATAATAATGGCATTTGGAAATTTTAAAATATTTGATACTAAAGAAGAAGATGTTGATTCACTAACTGAAGATGAATACTATACTGTAAGCGAGGGAGAAAACAAAAAAGGTACAACTGGTAAAATGATATTAGTAGAACCTCGTGCTTATTCTGAAAGTCAACAAATAGCAGATCACTTAAAAGCAAGAAACAGTGTAGTAGTTAATTTTAAAAGAGTAACTTCTGACCAAGCAAAAAGAATAATTGACTTTTTAAGTGGTACATTATATGCTATAAACGGAGACTTACAAAAAATAGGTGAAGGAATTTATCTTTGCACTCCAAAAAATATTGACGTACAAGGAGAAATTTCAGAAGAAAAATCAAGTAACGACAAAGGGGAAGAATGGTAAAATAATAAGAAGGTGTCCATGTGAACAATTTTAATACTGTTTTTAGAGGCTACGATAAAGATGAAGTAAAAGCATATTTAGATAACGTAATAAAAGAATATGAAACCTTACTTAATTCTAAAAAACAAGCCGATAAAGAAATAATTGATTTAAAGAAAAAACTAGAATATTATGAAAATCTCGAAAGTACTCTTAATCGAGCTTTATTTAGTGCGGAATCAGCTGGAGACGATATAAAGAAAATGGCTAGACGTGAAGCAGAAAGTTTAATAAATGAAGCTAAAAAGAATGCTAATAGAATAATAAATGATGCCTTAATAAAAGCAGAAAAAGCAAGTGACTCAGCTGATAGATTAAGAAGAAACACTGAACTCTTAAAACGTAAACTAAAAAGAATAATAGAAGCTCAATTAGAAGTAATAGAAGAAATGGACAGACTTGAAATGAAAGATGAAGAATATTAAGTCATTACTGACTTAATTTTTTTAAAGGAGGATACTAGTGAAAAAATTATTTGCAGCTATAATAGAATTCTTATTATCAAAAAAATTCTATGGACCAATAATATACATAATAATAGGCTTTATAATATTACAAATACTAAATAATATAATAGACAAAATACTAAAAACAAGCCATAAAAGAAAAAAACATAAAAAAGAAGACACAGTAATAAAACTAATAAAAAGTGTAATAAGATACATTGTAATAATAATAGTAATACTTCTAATACTTGAAATATATGGAATAAATACATCAAGCATAATAGCCAGCCTTGGTATTGCTGGAGTAGTATTAGGCTTAGCTTTACAAGATACAATAAAAAATATGCTATCAGGTATATTCATAATATTTGATAATAGATATAATGTAGGAGATACTGTTACAATAAATGATTTTACAGGTGAAGTAATAAGTCTAGGCTTACAAACAACAAAACTAAAATCATACTACGGAGAAATATATACAATATCTAATAGTAGTATAACTTCAGTAACTAACTTAACAGAAGCCCCATCAAACTTAGTAATTGATTTACCAGTTAGTTATAACACTGACATAAATACTTTAGAAAAAACAATAAAAAAAATAAACACAAAAGTAATAAAAATGGATAACGTATTAGAAGACATAAAACTACTTGGAATAGAAGAATTTGCATCAAGCCAAATAAACTATAGAATATCTGTTCTTTGTAAACCATACACACACTTCCAAGTAAAAAGAGATATCTTTAAACTAATAAAAGAAGAATTTGATAAAGTAGGTATAGAAATACCTTATAGTCAAATAGACATACACATAAAAGAAAAATAATTTGAGGTCTAAACCATGGCCTCATTTTTTGGACGCAAAATGCGACTAAAAAATTTTAATATTTTAAATTTAAAAAAATTAAAATATAAAAAATTGTCGAAAAATGTAAGTAAAACTATAAATTTAATGATTGACACTAACAAATAAGTAAACTATAATTAAATTGTAAAAAATAAAGGAGAACAAAACTATGAAGACAATAATCTCTTTCGAATTTTTGATACTCGGGGGGGTTAAAAACTAACTCTCATAGTTTTT
>CANPXI010000088.1 GCA_947585885.1 uncultured Bacilli bacterium | reverse complement strand
AGTGGTGGTAGTTCTGTAGACAATAAATATTGGTGGACAATGAGTCCGGCTTACTGTGTCGGCCAAGCCGGGAGTGTATTCTACGTGTACGGCATCACTAGTCGCCCAGGCGTCTTTGCTGAATACCGTGCCAATAATAAGGACAACGTCATCCGTCCAGTTCTATCACTTAAATCTTGTGTAACATTAACAGGTGAAGGTACTAGTGATAAACCATACATACCTAATATAGACGAATCATGTTCTTTATTAGATAACTAATTTTTTCCTATTGATAAACAAACTTAATTATGCTAAAATAACATTTGTAAATCGAATTAAAAAAGGACAATATAAATAATATTTATATTAAAGAGAGTTAACATTTGGTGTAAGTTAATATATAAAATTATTTATTACTACCTTTATAGAGAGACTAATAATCTACGGTTAAGCGTGTTATAGCTATAATTAAGTAAAAGGTAGGATGGTACCGTGTAATTATTAGCACTCCTTATATCAAGAAGTGCTTTTTATTTATAAGGAGGTTTTTAAGTGAATATAAAAGAAATAGATAACGAAATAAATAAATTAGTTATAGAAAAGAAACTATTAAATGAAAGTTTAAAACGAACGAAAAGCGAAGAAGAACAAAAAGGGATAAGAAAAAGAATTATAATGATTAATTCTGAAATAAGAAAGTTAAAAGTAAAATATGATAATATAGAAAAGTAGGGAGTTTTGTAGTAATGATAAAAATGAAAATAACAAATCGTGGCAAAATATTAAGAAGATTAAGAAAAATAAAAAAAATAGAATATTTAAAACTTATAAGAGAATATATTAAAGATGAAGAAGAACTAAGACTTATATATGAGAATAGGAAGGAAAGATAAAATGATAAATTTTAAAGAAAGAGAAGACTTAAATACAATTAACCATAGCTGTGCTCATTTACTAGCTCAAGCGGTAAAACATTTATATCCTGAAGCAAAGTTTTGGGTAGGCCCAGTAGTAGAAGAAGGTTTCTATTATGATATTGATTTAGGTGATAATGTAATACACGAAGAAGACTTAGAAAAAATAGACAAAGATGGAAAACGTATAGTAAGAGAAGAAATATCAAAAGAAGAAGCATTAGAAAGATTTAAGGATGATCCATATAAAATAGACTTAATAAGTAGAATGGATGAAGATAACACAGTAATTTCTTGCTACACTCAAGGAGACTTCACTGACCTTTGTCGTGGTCCTCACGTAAGTAGTGTAAAAGAAATAAAATACTTTAAATTAGTTAAATTCTCTGGAGCATACTGGAAAGGTGACAAAAACAATAAAATGTTACAAAGAATATATGGAGTATGCTTTAATACTGAAGAAGAATTAAATGAATATTTAAAAATGCAAGAAGAAGCTAAAAAAAGAGACCATAAAAAATTAGGTAGAGAACTAGACTTATTTATGATAAGTGAATATGGTCCAGGTTTCCCATTCTGGCTACCAAAAGGTATGATACTAAGAAACGAACTAGAAAACTTCTGGTACAAAGAACATACAAAAGAAGGTTACGTTTTTGTAAAAACACCTACAATGCTAAATAGAGACCTATGGGAATTAAGTGGTCACTGGAAAAATTATAAAGATAATATGTACACTAGTACTATTGACGACGTAGAATTTGCAATAAAACCAATGAACTGTCCAGGAGGAATGCTAGTATACAAGAATAGTCTTCATTCATACAAAGACTTACCAATTAGATGTGGTGAGTTAGGCTTAGTTCATCGTCACGAAGCAAGTGGAGCTTTAAATGGTTTATTTAGAGTACGTTGCTTTACTCAAGATGATGCTCATATATTTATGAGAGAAGATCAAATGGAAGAAGAAATAATAAAACTAATAAGTTTTATAGATAGAATATACAAAATATTTAATTTGCCATATACAATAGAACTATCAACTAGACCAATAGATAAATACATAGGTGAAATAGAAACTTGGAATAAAGCAGAAAAAATACTTGAAGACGCTTGTATAGCTTCAGGTCATACTTGCAAAATAAATCCAGGAGATGGAGCTTTCTATGGACCTAAACTAGATTTCCACGTAACTGATTCACTAGGTCGTGAATGGCAATGTGGTACTATTCAATTAGATATGAATTTACCAGAAAGATTTGATTTAACATATATAGATAGTGATGGAACTAAAAAAAGACCTATAATGCTTCACAGAGTAATATTTGGTTCAGTAGAAAGATTTATTGGAATACTTATAGAACACTTTGCAGGTGCTTTCCCACTATGGCTTAGTCCTGTACAAGTAAGTATTGTTCCAGTAAATAATGAGTATCACTTAGAATATTCTAAAAAACTAAAAGAAAAATTAATGAACGATAACATAAGAGTAGAACTAGATGACAGAGAAGAAAAACTGGGATACCGTTTAAGAGAAAATGTTACTAAAAAAATACCATATACACTAATAATCGGACAAAAAGAAGTAGATGAAAATAAAATAAGTTATAGAAAATATGGAACTGAAGAAACAGTAACACTAACTTATGAAGAATTCTTAAAAATGTTAAATAATGAAATAGAAAATAAAGATTTATTGGTAAAATAAATCTTTTTAAAACAAAAAATGTACTTTTCTAATTACATTTTAATTGACAAAATGTACAAAATATGCTATAATTTTAATCAGTAATGGGGGTAGGTTAAAATGAAAGGAAGATATTTACTAGATTACTTAGATGAAAATAATTTTAAAAAATTAGAAAGAAGTCTAAAAAAATATAATATGATGGCTTATAAAAAGCTAATGTTTGACTTTTATCCAAGTTTAAGAAAAGGTGAATTCTTAGGTGAATTAGTTTCAATAAATAAACATGAACAAACTGAAACTTATGATTTACAACTTCCAACAGATAACCTTTTCATAAAAGTTTATGGTAAAGTTAAATTAAATTATACAGTTTATAAAAAACAAAATGTAGTAATGCTTAATACTTTAGAACCTAAAGGTATACTAATGGATGGACATAAATCAGAATTAACTGCATATAAAGGTATAATGATTTCTAAAGCAAATGCTCAAAAAGAAATGTTTAAAATTGATTTATTATCAAGACTAGAAGATAAATAGGAAAAAACTATTTATCTTTTTTATTCACTAACTAACAAAAACTGTAAATTCTTAGATTCATTATTTCCTTCTTTATTTATATCATAGTTTTCATAAACTTTTTTAAAAGTAAGTTTTGCTTCACTAGCGCATTTTTTTACTTCATCTATACTAAATATTCTAAAAGTATGGTAATCAGTGTACTCTTTACCATTAATTTTAAAAGTAATTTTACTTTTTTCTATACGTAATTTTTTATCATAGTTCCATTCCATAGTTCTACTTATTTTATCAAATGTATCAGTTTTAATACCAGAATTCTGAGGGTTATGTAAATCTATAATAACTTTACCACCTTTATTTAAAATATTTTTAAAATTAGTAAAACATTTAGTTAATTCCTTAGTATCTTTTAAATGATTAATTACAGCAAACATAGAAATAATAACGTCATACTTTTTTGGAATATTTAAATCTAACATATTTTGTAAATATAAATTAGTATTAACTCTATTTTTACAAATCTCTAACATTTCTTTATTTAAATCGACTCCATCTACATTAAAACCATTATTAATAAGAATAGACGCATGAACCCCAGTACCGCATCCTATATCAATAATATTGTCAGTTTTATTAAGAAAATTAATTAAAAAATCAACTTCTTTTTTATAATTTTTATTTTTATAAAAAATATCATAATATTTTGCAAATTTATCATATTCCATATTTTTCACCAGTTATATTTTATCACGTATAAAAATATAATAAAATAAAGAAATAAAAAATAGAGTAGGTTTTAAAAAAACACTTGCAATTTAATAGAATATATTGTAATATTATAAATGTCGTTGGACCTTTAGCTCAGTTGGTTAGAGCATCCGGCTCATAACCGGGCGGTCGCAGGTTCGAGTCCTGCAAGGTCCACCACTTATGCAGGTGTGGCGAAATTGGCAGACGCACTAGACTTAGGATCTAGCGGAGCAATCCATGGGGGTTCAAGTCCCTTCACCTGCACCAAATTGAAATGAAATGG
>CANPXI010000087.1 GCA_947585885.1 uncultured Bacilli bacterium | reverse complement strand
GTGTATTATGGATACAAAAGTATTCGAAGAATATGAGTCTGTTGTACGTTCTTATTGTAGACGTTTTCCAACAGTTATTAAAAAAGCAATAGGAAGTTATTATTATGACGAAGATGGAGAAAAGTATTTAGACTTTTTTAATGGAGCTGGTGCTCTTAATTATGGGCATAATAACCCATATATTAAAGAGAAAGTTTTAGAATATTTAGAGAGTGATGGTATTATTCATGCACTTGATATGTATACTATAGCTAAAAGAGAATTTTTAGATACTTTAGAAAATAAAATATTAAAACCACGTGATTTAGATTATAAAGTTATGTTTCCTGGACCAACTGGAGCGAATGCTGTAGAAAGTGCTTTAAAGTTAGCACGTAAGGTTAAAGGAAGAGAAAATGTATGGGCTATGATGGGTGCCTTTCATGGTATGACTTTAGGTGCACTTGCACTTACTACTGATAAAGGTCCACGTGCTGGAGCTGGGGTACCACTTAATAATGTTACTCATATACCTGCACCATATATGTTTCCAACTTTAGATACAGTAGAATATATGCAAAAGTTAATAGATGACTGTCATTCTGGTGTAGAAAAACCTGCTGCATTAATACTTGAGACTGTTCAAGCAGAAGGTGGAATTTATGTGTTTGAGAGTGATTGGTTAAAAAGAGTACGTAAGTTCTGTGATGATAATGATATTTTATTAATTATAGATGAAATACAAGTTGGATGTGCTAGAACTGGAACTTTCTTCTCATTTGAAAGAGCAGGAATTAAACCAGATATATTCACATTATCTAAGTCAATTGGTGGATATGGTTTTCCACTTGCACTTACATTATTTAAGCCTGAATTAGATGTTTGGAAACCAGGTGAACACAATGGTACTTTTAGAGGTAATCAAATAGCTTTTGTTGCTGCTAAAGCTGGACTAGAGTTTATGCTTGATAATAATATTGAAAGTGAAACTAAAAGAAAAGGTTTAATCGTTAAAGATTATTTAGAAAAAGAAATATTACCACTAAACAGTAATATAAGTTACCGCGGTATTGGACTTGTATGGGGTATTGATTTTGGTGATATGGGAGACGATAGTTTAGTAGAACGTATACAAAATGAATGCTTTAATCAAAAGTTAATTATTGAAAGAGCTGGAAGAAGAGACCAAGTGTTAAAGATTATGCCTGCACTTACTATACCTGATGAAGATTTAATAAAGGGCTTAAATATTATAAAAGATGTGATTAGTAAAGAATTAAATAATACTAATACACTTAGTTTAAATAGGGATTAATTATGAATTTAAAATATATTTCTAGAATAGTAGGTGGAGCTAGTTTAAAAAGACTAGGTGGATGTATAAATGAGGTTCATGAAAAGTCTCATAAAAATAAAGTTCTTATATTTTTTGATATGTTAGGTTGTGCGATTAAATACGGGGCAGGATATTTTGATTATACTATTTTTGAATTTTATAATATGAATAGTAAAGAGAGAAAAACTTATATGACTAGGGTTAAGAATAAGAAACTTTTGTCTATTATGAATGATAAAAATTATGTTGATATTTTTGAACATAAGAATTTATTCTATGCTCGTTTTAAAGATTATATAGGTAGAGATTTTCTTGATTTAGAGCTTGCTAGTAAAGAAGATATAGAGAAGTTTATTAGTGATAAAAAAGAAGTAGTATTAAAGCCTAGTGTAGGTGAGTGTGGAAAAGGAATAGAAGTTTTAAAACCTGAAGACTTTAAGTCAATAGATGAATTCTATAATTATATTATGGATAAGGATAAAAATTTTGGAGTTATTGAAGAAAAGATTATACAACATCCAGAGTTAAGTAGACTTTATCCGTATTCAGTTAATTGTTTTAGAATGGTTAGTATTGTAGTAAATGGAGTTCCACATATTCTATATGCTGTTTTAAAGACAGGTAATCACGGGAAGTTTGTTGATAACTTAGAAAATGGAGGATATGCTTGTCACTTTGATTTAGAAAAGGGTGAAATAAGTGGACCAGGACATACAAGTGAGAGAACTCTTACTGAAGTGCATCCTATGAGTGGTGTTAAGTTTATGGGGTTTAAGGTTCCTTATGTAAAAGAAGCAATGGAGTTAGTTAAAAAGGCTGCTTTAGAAGTTCCAGAGATTAAGTATGTAGGATGGGATGTATGTATTACAGAAAAAGGTCCATTAATTATTGAAGGTAATGTTTTTACTGCATATGATTTTGGACAACTTCCAGATTATACAGAGCCTAAAATAGGACTACTTAAGAAGATACAAGATTTAGGTGTTAAATTATAAAATGAAAAGACCTTTTAGTTTTCTAAAAGATCTTTTATTTTGTCTTTGTATTCTTCTAAGTTATTCTCTAGTTCTTGTTTTTCTTCTATTAGTGTATCATTTTCTTCTTCTAGTTCATATATTTTTTCATTTAGAGATTCAATTACATTTTCAAAATTATTTATTTCATCATATAATTCTGTATCCATACTATAAAAGTCTTCTTTATTTTTATTAAGTTTTTCTATGTTACTTTTACTAGTATATATAGTTATATCTTTTATTTGTAGTTTACTATAGTCATATATTTCTTTATTTTTTAAGTTATCTATAATTATATTTATTAATAGATTAATATCTTTTATGTTAAAGTCGTAATTTATTATTTTATAATTTTTATAAATATTATTATATAAATATACATTACTTATATCATTATAGTAGTTTATTTCTATTTTTACTTTATCTTTTAATGATTCATCTTCTACATATTTACTATTATATATATCTATTATTAAATTATCATTTATATCATATTCTTCTGTTAATTTGTTTGTAGTTAAGTTAGTTTTTGGAGTTTCTTCTGATATTTTAGTGTTAGCTATTTCTATTAGAGATATTCCTGAACCTACACCACATATAGCAAGTGAAACTAGGAATATTATAAACCAAGGTTTAAAACTCATTCTACTATTAAATATGAATGTGAAAAGTAGTTTTATTAGTGTTATGTTTATTATTAAGAATGATATTATTACTAGTAGTATTCCAAAATAAGTAACTCCTTTAAATATTAAGAATATCATTACAGTAAATGCTAGAAATAAAAGTACACAAGTGAATATAAAAGGTAATGTTATTAATACTAAGAAAGCTTTTAGGAAGAAATTTACTAGTTTACCTAGTCCTTTTAGTATAACAGGAGTTTTTCTTTCGTTATCTATTTTTATTTTTCTTATTTTTTGTTTTTCTTCTTTTATATTTTCTTCTTTTATATTTTCTTCTTTTTCTTCTACAGGAGTTGTTTCTTCAAATGGTTCTTCTTCTTTTGGTTCATCTTTATATTTATCTAAAAAGTATGTTTTATAAATGTATATAGAAGTAAATACAAAGAATATAATATATATTACATTTATTAGAAAAGACCATAAGTAATTTGGAAAATAGCTTTTAAAGAAACAGTTAAGTCCTAAATCACCTAGATATATTATGTAATTAAATGGTATTTTAAATAGAAGTAATATTATTATTAATAATATAATTTTAAATATAGTTTCTTTTTTATGTTTTTTTGACATGTCAGTAAACATATAAATAGTTTTATCTATTATATACATTATTTCGTCAATCAGGTTGCTTAAAGGATTGGTTCCTTTTGTTTTAACTTCATTATAAAGTATTTCATCGTTTGTTAAGTCATCAAGTGTTACATTAAATATTTTACAAATAGTTAATAATTTATCCATTTCTGGGTATGTTTGACCACTTTCCCATTTTGAAACAGATTGCCTAGATACATCTAATTTATCTGCTAGGGCTTCTTGACTTAGATTATTTTCTTTTCTAAGTTTTTGGAGTTTTTCACTAAACTTCATTTTTTTCACCTCGATAAAAATATATTATAAAACCCGGTTGCAAAAAACCAATTATAGGTTGTTTTTATGTTAATTTTCGGTTGCATTTATTAAATTATAGCATATTTATTAATTTTTTTATAAAAAATATAGATTAGTGATATATATTAGTGTTTGTGATATAACCCGAGTTTCGCACTTGTTAAAGCAAAAAATCACCATCTAGCCCAGTGTTTATAAGGCTTTATAGTGATTTTTATTTTGTATAATCATATGTCTATATTATTAATTAATTTTCTTAATACTTTTATTTCTTTCA
>CANPXI010000086.1 GCA_947585885.1 uncultured Bacilli bacterium | reverse complement strand
TAGTAGAATAAAGAGTTAAATTCTCGTTTTTGAAAAATAAGAGAATTTAGTTATGTAATAAATTATATTATAATAAACTCTGTTTCATTTGTCAGAAAGGAGTTTTTATAATGAAACAAAAACATCTTTCTCTTGATGAAAGAGAAATTATCGAAGATATGTTAAAAGATAATTTTAATTTAACTCAAATTGGAGAAAAAATAGGAAAACATCGTACTACTATTTCTAAAGAAATTTTAAATCATCGTTTTAAAAAAGATTATGTTCAATACAATACTTATTTCGCTAATTGTATTAATATTTCTAATTGTGATAATGCTGGAACAAAATGGTGTAATCATTTTTGTAAAAATTATAAGGAAAAAGAATGTGTTTTATTAAATAATCCACCTTATGTTTGTAATGGATGTATTAAAAGAAAATGTTGTAGATTATCTAAATTTTATTACAGAGCTAAAGATGCTAACAACGAATATATTTCTTTTCGTTCAGAAGCAAGGCAAGGCATTAGGATATCTAAAGAAGAAATTTATGAAATTAATAAAGTTGTTACACCTTTAATTAAAAATCAATCTCAAAGTATTAATCATGTTTTTATTAATCATCCAGATTTACTTTACTTTTCTAAAACTACTTTTTATTCTTATGCCAACAATAATGTTTTTTCTTTTAGAAATATTGATCTTCCAAGAAAAGTTAAATATAAACCTAGAAAAGACAACGAAAAAAGAAGGACAAGAGCTGAGTCTATGATTAGAATGGGTAGAACTTATAATGACTTCCAAGATTATATTACTTTAAATCCTAATGCATCTGTCGTTGAAATGGATACTGTAGAAGGTATTAAAGGTGGTAAAGTTTTTCTTACACTTTTATTTAGACAATATAACTTTATGCTTATCTTTCTTATGGAACATAAAACTATGGAAGAAGTAGAAAAAGTTTTTATTAATATTAGAAAATCTATTGGAAATGATGAATTTAAAAGAATATTTGAAGTTATTTTGACTGATAATGGTAAAGAATTTTTTAATCCTATTAGTATTGAAACTGATTATATTACTGGTGAAATTTTATCTCATATTTTTTATTGTGATCCTTCTGCTTCTTATCAAAAAGGAAGTATTGAAAAAAATCACGAATATATTAGATATGTTTTACCTAAAAAATCTTCTTTTAATACTTTAACACAAGAAGACTGTAACATTCTTGCTTCTCATATTAATTCTACTGCTAGAGTTATTTTAAATAATAAAACACCTTATGAAGTTATTCAATCTTTAATTAATATTGATATTATTAATAAATTTAATATTTCTTATATTAAACCGGATGATGTTAATTTATCTCCCAAACTTTTAAAGAAAGGAAATAAATAATATGATTGACGAGGAAATTATTTTTTTATTTGATATAAAAACATACTCACAGGAATTACTTGAGTATGTTCAACATCTCTCTATTAATGATGAGATTTTAAATGAAATATTAGTCTATTTAGAAGCATCAATTTCTGAAATAGATAATATTTATAACTATATTTTAGAATTGCAATCCAAAATAAGTTTATTAGAACAAAATATATAATTTTGTTCACCATTTTTTATGACAAATGAAACAAACATCGTATAAAATTTTCATTTATCATGGCGAGAATTTAGTTATATAATTTTTAAAATTTTTCATTTTTCGCCACTTTTTGTCGTGGATTAAAAAACTTAAATTCTCAACACTTATTCATAAAATACTATATTTTTTCTATTTTTACAATACTTTTTTTAAAAAAACACTCGTTTTCACGAGCATTTACTTACAAAATTAGAATTTTTAGTATCTATGAGAATTTACTTTTTAATTTAACGTTTTTTTGTAAATAGACTATATTTATATTATTAATGAACACTTTTTCAGGTTTTTGATGAACACTTTTTCAGGCTCTACTTAAATTGCATAAAAAATTGCTCATTTTTATAATGAACAATTCTCTATATTTTAATAAATATTTAATAATTAATATTATGCAGCTGTAAACATTCTTAAAATTGCAAGTAATAAAATTATCATAACACCTACACCAGTAGTTGATAACATAACCATTGTTTTCTTTTCCATTCTTTCTAGACGCTCTTTATATTTAGTATCTCTACTTTTAGCTTGTAGATTAGATATAGTTCTAGAAAAAACTATAAGTTGATCTTGTTTTCTTTCTTGATTACCAAGACCTAATCTATAAAGAAGTCTCATCATTCTCATTGAGTCTCTTACTGGATACTTAATAGCAAAAGCCATATAAGGGTCAATTGTTGAGTCCCCTGCATTAATACTAGCAATTAATTCCTTTAATCCTTCTTTAAAAATCATTGGAGCTTGATCAACACTCTTAGTTAAAGCAACTGGTACTGTATAGTGTTGAATTAATATTTCTAAACTTTTTAAATAATAAGGAAGTAATAAATCAATCTCATGTAAGTGTCTCTTATAATAAGTTTTTAAATTACTATATCCAGATTTAAATATTAAATATGCTACTATAAAGCACGCAATTAAGTTAACAAAATTTAAATTAGATATAAATACTACAACTAATATAACAAGAACAAGTAGTCCATTTTTAACTCTCTTTTCAAAAAGTGAATTAGCATCTACACTATCTCCATACTTAGCTGCAACAAGAAAATCATAATCATCCTCTTTAAGTAATTTAAAAATCTTTTCATTATCTTTTATAAACTTATTTCCGTCAATCATTCCTTGAGCAAATAATATAACAATTAATAACACACCAATCGCGGCAATTTCTAACATCATTCGGCACCCACATCCTCATTATAATATTTTTCTCCACTTATTAAGAAATAAGTGTTTATAATTATTACTCCATGTAGAAGTATTTGAACATACCATATTTGTATAAGTGCTAAATAGCTTTCATTACCTAGTAAATATTGAACTAGCGCTACTAAGAAATAAAGTGCTACACCAAAAGTTAAAAATTGTTTATGGAAATTTTGTCTATCTATTCTATCTCTATAAACACTTTCAACTAGCATATCAATGTCTTGTAGCATTCCTTCAAGTGCTTCACCAGAATCTTTTGAACCTTCCTTAGTTATTTGTAAAAACAATTGATGCATATTTCTTATAACATAATAGTCATATTTACTATTCATATACTCTATTGCTTGATCAATTGAACTACTACTATAAGCAATACTAATCATTTCTTTAACATCTGATAAAACCGGGTCCTCAAGTACTCCACTATCTCTTACACCTTCAAGTGATTTAACAAAAGATTGAGTAGTATTAAATTCCATTATTACGTTAGTACTATATACTTGAATTTGTTCAAATATAAATTCACTATAAACTTTATTACATCTTAAATACGCTAAATATGGAATAAACATAACTGCTATAACTGCATACACTATAGAAATAATTATACTGTAAAAATATAAATAACTTATAATCGCAGCTCCACCAGCAAATATAACTATTTGAATAAGATATTGTCTAGGAGTATATTCCTGTCCTAATTCCTTAGTCTTTTCTCTTACTATTTTAAAAGAATAAGGTGCATATTTATTATAGATTTCTGAAACTCCATTAGAAATATATTTATAAAATTTTTCTCCAGTATTTTTTCTATAAAATATTAAGAATATAATAATGAAGAATATAACTAAAATTTCTATATACATAAGTTTCACCTCTCTTTTCTTTTACTACAATTCTTCAACCTCTTTAACTGAAGCTTCTTTTAAAGTTGAATCTTCTTTAACAAAAGTTTCACGTGGTAAATAAATACCTTGTGCTTCCAAATAATCAAGTAAATGTGGTGATGGATTATGATAAACCTCTACCCCATCCATACCTTTTGTATAAATAACATTAGATTTTGCTTCATTAGTATTATCATCCACATAAAATTCACACACTTCAACAATCTCTCTTTGGAATCTTCCATATTGTTTAGACATATACCCTTTTACATGTACTCCTAAATGAATATATCTATGTATACTCTTTAAGAATTGATCAACATCCAAGTTAGTTTCAAGTAAACTATATAAACGCATTGGAATACCACTTGCTTTATCAGAGTGTATAGTAGACAAAATATTGTGTCCACTACTAATTGAGTTTCTAACAGCAGTAACTGCTTCAGCACTACGTACCTCTGATAGTAAAATCCATCTTGGGTTTTGTCTCATACAAGTAACAAGTATTTCACTATAACTTGCAATATTATTAGTTTTCATAGCAACAATATCACGTTCTGGGAATATTGAATCTA
>CANPXI010000085.1 GCA_947585885.1 uncultured Bacilli bacterium | reverse complement strand
AATAGACGCTATAAAGAAAGCTGGAGGACTAAAAGAAGACGCTTACACTAAATACATAAACTTAAGTCAAATATTAAAAGACGAAAATGTAATTATAATTAATAGTCAGGAAGAAATAGACTTAATAAAAAATAACGAAAACAAAGAAATAATATGTGAAGAAACTAACGATGCATGTATAACTAGTGAAAACGTAGTAACAAGTGACATAAATAAAGAAGAAGAAAAGAGTGAAACAAAAGAAGAAAATGTGAGCACAGTTGTGAATATTAATAAAGCCTCTCTAG
This sequence comes from uncultured Bacilli bacterium, assembly GCA_947585885.1. GTDB lineage: Bacteria > Bacillota_I > Bacilli_A > RF39 > UBA660 > MGBC139354. The sequence continues at coordinate 4,127 of CANPXI010000085.1, read as the reverse complement.
AAGAACTTATGACATTAAGTGGAATAGGTGAATCTAAAGCAAAAAGTATAATAGAATATAGAGAAAAAAATGGAGACTTTAAATCTATTGAAGAAATCAAAAACGTAAAAGGTATAGCCGACACTTTATATGCTAAAATTAAGGAAAATATTACTGTGTGATAAACTATATATAATAACAACTCTTTTAATTCTTTTACTAGCATTAATAATAACTTTATACGTCCCATATAAAAGTAAATATAAAAAAAGTGACACCGCCTTCACTTGTAAAATAACTAAATATGAAATAGATGGTAACTTATTAGATTTAAATTTACTTTGTAAAGAAAAAATAAAAGGCTCATACTATATAAAAACAAAAGAAGAAAAAACTTACTTAGAAAATAATTTAAAAATAGGATACATAGTTAAAATAAATGGTACATTAAATGAACCCAAGAATAACACCGTGCCCTTTGGTTTTAACTATAAAAAATATTTATATAACGAGAAAATATACTATATAATTGATATAGATGAATTAAAAATAACAAATAAAAAACTAAATATATTTTACAAAATAAAAAATTACGCCTTTAAAAGAGCAAATAGTTTAAAGAAAAGCGAATACTATAACACGTTTATTTTAGGTAATACTAGTAAAATAGATAATCAAGTACTAAATAGTTATAGATTAAATGGAATTAGCCACTTATTTGCTCTTTCAGGCTTACATGTATCAATATTTAGTTTAGTACTACTAAAAATATTAAAAAAACTTAAAATAGGAGAACTTAGTAGATACATAATAATATTCTTATTTTTAATATTATTTTCATTTATAACTAACTTTTCACCTTCAATACTAAGAGCAAGCTTACTTTTCTTCTTACTTGGAATAAACAAAACTTTCTATTTTTTCATAAAAACAGAAAATGTTCTTTATTTAGTACTAGATATATTAGTAATAATAAACCCATTTATAATATACAACATAAGTTTCTTATTATCTTTTATTACAACATACTTTATAGTAATAGGAAGTGACTTAATAAATGATAAAAGTTATATAAAAGGTTTACTAAAAACAAGCACTATTGCTTTTATTGGAAGCCTTGGTCTAACTTTATATTACTTTAATCAAATAAACTTACTAAGTATAATACTAAATCTATTATTTGTGCCTCTTGTAAGTTTCATTATATTTCCTCTTTCTATACTATCATTCATATTACCAATACTAAATAATCTATTTGTCTTATTAATAAATATATTAGAAAAACTTTCACTCTTACTAAATAATATAAGCCTAAAAATAACTTTTCCTCACATACCACTAATCTATATATTTATTTATTATATTCTAGTATTTATATTAATAAAATTTAAAAAGAAAAAACTATTAATACCATTAATATTACTACTAATATTCTTAAAAATTAAGCCACTACTAAATACAAACACAATAGTATTCTTTATAGATGTCGGACAAGGTGACAGTACTGGAATAGTGATGCCACATAACAAAGAAACTTTTTTAATAGACACAGGAGGAAAATTAACATATAAAATGCCTTCATGGAAAGAGAAAAAAGATACTTATAGTATTTCATTAAATACACTCATCCCATTTTTTAAAAGCTTAGGAATTACTAAAATAGACTATCTAATATTAACTCACGGAGATGCTGATCACATGGGTGAATCAATTAATTTAATAAATAACTTTAAAATAAAAAATGTAATTTTAAATAATGGTCCATATAATAATTTAGAAAAAAATCTAATAGAATTACTAGAAAGAAAAAAGATAAACTATACTAGTAATATAAATAAAATAAAAACTAAAGACATAACATTAAACTTTCTAAATACAAAATTATATGATAATGAAAACGATAACAGTAATGTAATACTAACAAATATAAATAATACTAGTATACTTCTAATGGGAGACGCTGGAATAGAAAAAGAAAATGATATACTAAAAAAATATAAACTAAATATAGTAGACTTTCTAAAAGTAGGTCACCACGGATCAAACACTTCTTCAAGTGAAACCTTTATAAAGAAAATAACACCTAAGTACTCAATTATATCAGTAGGAGAAAACAATAAATATAATCATCCAAATAAAGAAGTATTAAATATTCTCAAAAGTTCTAAAATATTAAGAACAGATTTAAATGGAACAATAGAACTAAAAATAAATAAAAAGAGTTACAAAATAAAACTTTATTCTCCATAAACAATATTAGAAAATGTCTTTTTCTTTTCAAAACATATAAAATGTAGTATACTTTATTTAGGTGATTATATGTCTGATATAGAATTTAAAACTTTAGAAGAACTATATAACAGAATTAAACCTGCATTATACTCAAAAGTAGAAGAACTAAAAAGAAAAGGAATATCTTACGTAAAAGAAGAAGATATTTGGAACTACCTTAGTATTAATGTATGGAAACACACCGATAACCTAAGTCTTGCATTTATGGTTAGTACAATAATAGATTTAAAAGAAGATGACATAAAATCATACGTTTTAGATTTATTAAAAAAACAAGAAAGAAATATAGTAGAAGAAGGTACATTATTATGAAAAACAAAAAATTACGTAGTAGCATAATTATTAGTATTATATTACTAATAGTTAGTTTGATATTGGTTAAACCAATAATTAACCATATAAATTATGGTTTAGATTTAAAAGGAGGTTTTGAAGTATTATATCTTGTAGAAAGTTTAGATGGCAAAAGCGCTACTAGTGAAGATATAACTTCAACTTATAAGTCAATTAGCAATAGAATTGACACACTTGGAGTTAGTGAACCAGAAATATCTTTGGAAGGAGACAAAATAAGAGTTAAACTTCCTGGAGTAACTGACGAAAATGAAGCGAGAAGAAGATTAAGTACTCCTGCAGTTTTAACATTTAGAAACACAAGTAACGAAGAACTTATGAGTGCTAGTGTGCTAAATACTCCAGGAGCAAAACTTGACTATAATAACACTAGACAACCAGTAGTCGCTCTAAGCATTAAAGATAACGACACATTCTATAAGGTAACTAAACAAGTTAGTGAAAGTGAAGATCAATTAATAACTATCTGGCTTGACTATGAAGAAGGAGACACATATAACCCTGAAGAATGCGGTAAAACCGGTAATACAAAATGTATAAGTGCCGCAACTGTAAGAGAAGGTTTTACAAATAACGTAGTAATTGAAGGCTCATTTACAGAAGAAGAAGCAAAAGAATTAGTAGACTTAATAAATTCAGGAAGTCTACCTACAAAATTAACTGAAATAAGTACAAAAACAGTAGATGCATCATTTGGTAGTAACACACTAGTAAATGTTGGTATCGCAGGAATTATAACATTCTTAATCATAGGAATAATCATGGTATTCTTCTATGGAATAAGTGGTCTTATTTCAACAATATGCTTACTTTTCTATACAGTACTAGTATTTATAGTATTTAATAGTATCGATGGAGTTTTAACACTAACTGGAATAGCCGCTCTTATCCTTGGTATCGGTATGGCTGTTGACTCAAGTGTAATAACTTTTGAAAAAATAAAAGAAGAACTATCGAATGGTAAAAAATTAAAACAAGCATATAATGACGGAAACAAACGTAGTTTAGTATCTCTAATAGATGCAAACGTAACAACTTTAATCGCAGCAATAGTATTATTTATATTTGGAGAAAGTAGTGTAAAAGGTTTTGCTACTATGCTAATTATAACTATAATAATGACTGCAGTTTCTATGATACTAATAAATAGATACATAATGAAAAAAATGATTGAAAGCACTTCTTTTGAAAAGAAAGAAAGAATACTTCTAGGTAAAGTTAAAAAAACAAAAATAAGAAACGACAAAAAAGTTACAACTGTGTACTTAATAACACTAGCACTAATATTAGTAGTGGGCTTAGTTTTCTCACTAACAAAAGGATTTAATTTTGGTATAGACTTTAAAGGTGGTAGCTCACTTGATATAAAAAGTGAAACAAAAATAAATGAAGAAAAAATAAATGATATACTAAATAATTACAAAATAGTAGAAACAGAAAAAATAAGCGATAATGAGTCTTACTATAAAATAGAAGAAACTCTAAACGAAACAGAAGTTAAA